>LBVN01000033.1 GCA_000993115.1 Candidatus Woesebacteria bacterium GW2011_GWB1_38_8b | reverse complement strand
ACTGCTTTTGAAAACAACAGCAACAGTCACAATGTTACTTATACTGTTACAATTTGCGCCCCAAGAGCGGGTTTACAACTACGAGAGATGTATTGCTCAAACACAGCAATAGACATAAACAGCGAAATAACTCTACCAGGTCATGATATAAACGTCAGCGGTGTAAACATTCCTCCAGGAGAGTGTATAACAAGAAGTTACGATTCAACTATCGATGCAAACAATTTCCCGGACACTGCGATCACTGACAGATGTTGTGTAGTTGCACGAACTGAAGACACGAACAGGGGAGCTTGTGGTTCTGCAACAATTAATATTGGCACCCCACCTGTTAATTGTCCAAGTAATTCATTTTGGCCAGTAGAACCAGCAGGTCAATGTATGAGAATTATGCAAACAGCCTCAGGTCACGCAACGCATAGCGCTATTGAAGCTTTAGACTTCGGTGATGTATGCGATCAACCTGTAAGAGCTACCCACCGAGGAACTATAACTTGGGGAGATAATTCTTCTAATTACGGTACGTGGGTCGATGTTGCCACAGAATGCGATGGTGTTCCCATGTCAACAAGATATGCTCATTTAGGTGTCGTTACAGTTGAAAACGGGCAACAAGTCAACGCAGGAGATATAATAGGATACGTCGACACTACAGGGACTGGCAACTGCCACCTACATTATGAGTTTAGACAACCAGGTTCAGGTTACAGATGTGCATCAGGTCAAACAACAAACGCAAACGGTCTACCATGTCTTGTTCCGCCATATTTACCAGAAGCTGTCCCTTGGGCATGCTCAGGTGGACAATGTCTAACAGTATGCAACTAAACCATGTTAAATAAGAAAAAAATCATTATTATTATTCTATTTCTGGTAATCATAATTGTTGGTACTTTGACGCTCGATAAATATAGTCCGAAAAAAAATAATACGATACCTATAGCACCGTCTCTCCACAACCCTCTTTTTAACGTTTCAATTCCTTTAACGCTTTCTGAAACTATTTCTTACAAGAACGCCTCTTCAGAAATTATCATTTACGAAACAGCCTCGAGTAGTTTTACAAATGAAGATATTGAGCAACTGATAAGTTATCTAAAAATCAACTACACTACACAGTCTGTCCAAGATGTAAGATATGGCAAAACTCTTATAGGAAAAGATCGTAATTCCTATTTAACAATATTCACCGAAATTGGAAAACTGGAATACGGACATGATTTAGAAATCAATAAAAACACAAAAACAGACGACCAAATTATTTTACGCACTGCACAAGAACTACTAGATTCAAATCGAATATTTACGAATCTAAAAATCGATAAACTCTCATATATTTCAATTTCTGACATCGAAGGAGATTCCTCTCTGGTAAAAAGAGACGACGCAAATGTTTACAGAGTAAATATCAAATACGATTTTAATAATGTCAATATTCTCGACACTTACCAAGACCCTGCTAGTTACATAGATTTTTACCCAGATGGAAGTGTTAAAAAAATTGCATATTCAAAAATCAACGCCACAAAAGTCAGTAGTATTAAAATTAACCCTTCTGTTTATATAGTCGAAAATCTATTTAAGGCACGTCTTTATAGTTTAAAAAATGACAACAATGATGTCTACTCATTACCCGCAGTTAGTGAAATAGAAAATGCAGACGTGGATGATGTAACTTTAATATACTTACTCAAACGAGAACAAAATAAAATTAATTTAATCCCAACATATTCACTTAATGCAAAAATCAAGATAAAAGAGGATGATAAGCAGTATACGGGCACGTTTCTTTTACAAGCAATTTAATTAGTTAACTTTATTGGCATTATGATATGAAGGTAATCAAGATCTTTCGGATCAAGAAAAATTCCGGGAATGTTAGCATCTGTTAATCCAATTTTAACACTCTCCCCCCCAACAACACCCAAAAACTCTTCAATAAATCGGTAATTATATGCAACCAAAAGCTCACTATCCCCTTCTACTTTTGCATCGATAACAGATTTCTGATTTCCGCTTTTTGTACTTTCTGCACTAATATCGACACTGTTTTTTAAGACATTTACTTTGATAACATTTGCCGCCTCTCTTGCAAATACTGAAGCTAGCTTGACCGATCTTATTAATTCTTCCTTATCGATATCAATATTAATTACAGGATTTTTCGGAATTATTTTTTCGAAATCCGGAAAATCACCCTGTATTATCCTGGAAGAGAGGATACAATCCCCTACTGTAAAAATTATCTGGTTTTCGTTTTTGTTGAATGAAAAATTTATTTTTTCCGATCCTTCAGAAATACGGACAAGCTCTGAAAATGTATTTTTAGGAATTATTAATTTTACTTCCTCATCCTGATCCATTTTTTCCGTCTTTATACTTTTTTGAGATAAACGAAAACCATCTGTTGAAACAAACACCGCTTCTTTATCCCGTAAAATAAGAAGGACACCGGTTAGAACAGGACGAGTTTCGTCACTAGAAACTGAAAAAAGTATTTTTTTAATTACGTTTTCTACAACTTCTGAAGGGAAAGAATATACTTTTCCGCTCCCTTTATCGGGGATTGACGGATAATCTGAAGCGTTCGCTGCAAGAATCGTAGATTCAAATGATGGTGTTTTAATTAAAACTTTTTCCTTCTCTTCTTTTAGGGTCAATTGACCGGAGGGAAGACTGTTTACCAAATCGCAAATTGTTTTTCCGGGAACTGTAATTTCCCCTTCTTCCTCGATTTTTGCACCAATGCTTATCGATATTGAAGTTTCAAGGTTGGTTGCAGAAATTACAAGTTTGTTTTTATCTGTTTTTAATAAAATATTTGCAAGAACCGGAAGTTGAACTTTACCCCCGACAAAGCGTGATGCAATCGTTAAGGCTTTTGAGAAGTTTTATTATCTATATTAAATAGCAGTAGTAATAGTAGGAACGGTGGATAAGTGTATAGCTGAACTTGGTTAGTTTCAAAGTATAAAGTGGAAAGTAATCGTGAATAATTGTGAACAAAATTGTGGATAAAACCCTACGAAATGTGGATAAGAAGACAACTTGTTTGATTTATCCTCACAGCTTGTTTTTTATCCCCGAGATATACTCACGTGTATTCACATCTGTCGAGGCCAACTGCGTAATTTTTTCCACAGCATGCATAACGGTTGTGTGGTCTCGGTTGCCAATAAGCCTTCCGACCTCTTCAAGAGGAAGCTGAAATTGTGTACGAAGCAAATACATTAGAATTTGGCGTGGTCTGACAATATTTCTTGATCGAACCTGTCCTGTTATCGTCTTTTTACTTAACGAAAAGTATTTACATACAATATCAATTATTTCATCCGGGCTCTTTTTACTTGAACTGGCAACACTATTCTCGCCTCCTTTTTCCAAAAGTGATTCTATTAGTCTGGTATCAATTTCGCTGTTTTTAAGTCTGACTTCCGAAAACAGCCTTACCAAAAAACCCTCTATTTTTCTTGGGGAGTCAATATTTCCTGCAATTAATTGTACAAAATCCATCGGAAGCTCCAAACCCTTCTCTTTGGATTTGATTTGGACAATTGCGCAGCGCAATTCAAAATCAGGTGGAGCAATATCAACAATCAACCCCGCTTCAAAGCGGTTGCGAAGCCTTTCTTCAAGTTTGGAAATTTCTGACGGAGGCCTGTCGGACGTTAAGATTATTTGCGCTCCATTTCCAACCAGCGCATTAAATGTATGGAAAAACTCCTCCTGTACAGCATCCTTGCCTGCAATAAACTGAACATCGTCAAGAAATAACACATTTAGTTTTCTGTATTTATTGCGAAACAACTGGGTAGATTTGTTTCTTATTCCCTCTACTATGTCGTTTGTAAATTGCTCGCCTGTACATGCTAGAATTTGAACGGACGGATCTATATTAAGTAAATACAATCCAACCGCATTCATTAAATGGGTCTTTCCGACCCCCACCCCACCCCATATGAATAATGGATTGTAAGCACTGCCGGGGTTTTTTGAAACAGCTTCGGCTGCCGCCCAAGCCATTTGATTAGAAGAAGACACGGCATAATTATCAAAAGAAAAAGACGGTCTGATCCCCGATCTGATAAGCGAATTTTTTGTGTTTTCAGAAACAGAGGAAATTGTTTGAAACAAAGGAGGAAGATTGTTTGATTGAGGAACACTACTTGGAAGTTGTTTAACACTAAATATCAAATCACATTTACTGTTAAGAGATTTTATTAGAGTATCCTGAACAAGTCCAAAATACCTGGTTTCTATTGTATTTTTTGCAAAATTCGATTTACAACCGATCTCTATTGAAACCCTGTCATCGTTTTGTTTTAAATCGGCAATGTAGGTTTCCGTAAACCAAGTTGAAAAAATTGCCGGAGACACGCTAACTTTAATACTGTTGAGCACTTCGCCCCACACCTTTACAGTGTCAATATTTTCCATAGGATAAGTTGTAATAAAACTAAAGACATTATTGGGTAGTAAGAAAAGAAAAAGGTATTATCTAATGTCAATGCATGATAGAAAAGTTATCCACAAAGAGTCAACCCACAAAAATACCGAAAGTGTCTCCATCAATAACAGTTTCGTTAAATTAAAGGCAATATTTTGTAGACAGATCGAACCCGATACGACACCCCTAAAAGGAGGATGTTATTGAAAAAAGATTAGCCAACAGTTAAACTACTTATGTTTTAAAAATATGGCAACCAAAAGAACTTATCAACCAAGCAAAAGAAGAAGAAAGAAAAGATTAGGTATTCGTAAAAGACTATCAACAAAAAAAGGCACACTAATTATCAAAAGAAAAAGGCAAAAAGGCCGAAAAGTACTATCCGTTTAATCGATAAATATGCTGCCAAGTGATAGAACCCTCAAAGCAACCGAATACGATAAAGTTAAAAAATTGGGAAAAGTTTATCAAAGCAATAGTTTTCAGCTTTTGATAAACGATCGAAAAGACAAAAATTTAACAAAGTTTGGATTTATTATTTCAAACAACGTTGATAAGCTTGCCGTTCACAGAAATAGAGTTAAAAGAGCAATGAGGGAATCTGCCAGACAAACAATGTTTTCTATTCCGAACGGCATGGATATGATATTTATAGCAAAACAAAACATTGTAAAAATGACCACTGACGAAATAATGAAAGAAATGAAAGAATATTTATTAAACACACGCTTCAACTAAAAGTGAGAAATATATTAATCGTCCCTATTCGAATCTATAAAGTTTTTATTTCCCCAATATTGTCTACATATCTAGGACATTCTTGCCGTTACTTCCCTACTTGTTCCGAATATAGTATAGAAGCAATTAAAAAATACGGAGTAAAAGGTGTTATACTTTCTGTCAAACGAATTATAAGCTGCAATCGGAACTCGGTAAAATATTATGATCCGGTAGTTTAAATAAATTTTATGTTTTATACAATTTTGGTACAACCACTGGCAAACGGGTTAATTCTTTTTTATAAGATATTTGGCAACAATTTGGGACTTGCAATAATTCTTTTTACTGTTGCGCTTCGGGTCATTTTAAACCCGCTTACAAAGCCTTACATGGAATCGATGAAAAAAATGAAGGACTTAGGACCGGAATTAAACAAACTAAAACAAAGACATGGTAGCGACAAAATAAAATTTGCAAAAGCACAATCGGATTTTTATAAAGAAAAGGGTATTAACCCGGGCGCTGGATGTCTTCCTTATTTGTTGCAGATAGTTGTTTTAATAGCGTTTTTTAATGTCTTTACAAGAACAATCAGTGGTGGTGGAAATTTAACAGAAAATTTTAACAAAGTTTTATACCAACCGCTAAAGCTCGAAAGTAGCGAAGTGATAAATACTAAGTTTTTTTATTTAGAGATGACCAAACCAGACACCTTTAAATTACCAGGTATACAGTTTGCGATTCCCGGACCGTTAATTTTACTTTCAGCTATTGCTCAATTTTTATCGGCAAAAGCCCAGTCGCCTGTTTTGAAAAAAGAGAAAAAGTTGGCGGAGAAAACAAAAACAGAAAGCGACGATTTTCAGGTCGCGATGCGGTCATCAATGATTTATACTTTCCCTCTGTTTACACTTTGGATCGGGATGAAATTTCCGTCAGCGCTCGCTCTTTATTGGTTGGTGTTTTCTCTATTACAACTTTATCAGCAGGTGAAGGGGCAGGGATGGGGAGGACTTGAACCTTTAATTGGTAAATTAAAAATGGTAAAATCCAAAAACTAAAATGACAGAAGAAAAAGTAACTGTAAAACTTGAAAATTTTTTAGAAGAATATTTTAAGCTGATTGAGCTTGAAGTAACCTTTAATGTTGTCGAAGAGGTCGAAGTGGTTAAGGTAAATCTTAAAACCGACGGTGACGTGGCGGGCTTATTAATCGGGGCTAAGGGAAAAAACATTTATTCTTTCCAAAGACTACTAAACATTATTTTTAATAGGGAAGAGGGTCAAAAAAACATTGTAGTAAACGTTGATGATTGGAGAGAAAAAGAAGAAGATAGATTGGAAGAATTAGCACGAAAAACAGCCGATCATGTTAAAGAAACAGGGCAACCCCAAAACCTTTATAACTTAAGTGCCTCACAGCGAAGGATAATACATACTTTTTTAGCAGAGTTTGAGGGAATAAAAACAGAATCCCAAGGTGAAGGCGACGAAAGGTTTTTGGTTGTTTCTGCTTCTTAAAGGAGTTCTTCTTCCGATTTACAAAAATAAATTTTCCCGATATATTTACATGTAGTTTTAAAAAATATGATTAAAATTTTTACAGATGGTGGGTCACGCGGAAATCCCGGCCCGGCAGCCTCTGCGTTTGTTGTTTTTGAAAACAACAAGATTCTTACCAAAGAGGGGAAATTTCTAGGAAACGCAACTAATAATATTGCAGAGTATAGCGCTCTTTTATTGGCTGTTGAATGGCTTAATAAAAACAAATTAACCGAAAATATTAAATTTTTTCTCGACTCTGAACTAATAGTTAAACAATTAAATAAAACATATAAGATAAAAAACAAAAATTTAAAAATAATTTTTTTAAGAATTAACAAACTTTTGGATGAAGGCTTTGAAGGCTCTTCTTTTATTCATGTACCAAGGGGACAAAATAAATTAGCGGATGAGTTAGTAAATAAAATATTAGATGAAAATATGAAAA
>LBVN01000032.1 GCA_000993115.1 Candidatus Woesebacteria bacterium GW2011_GWB1_38_8b | reverse complement strand
TGTAAAATATAAGGCTGATATAGTCAGTGGGGGATAGTGTAACGGTAGCACACCGCGCTCTGAACGCGACAATCTAGGTTCGAATCCTAGTCCCCCAGCACCCTAAATTAGCCTTGCGTCCTGCGGACTAAAGGCATAAAGGTTCTAGACCTGTATGCTCAGCAAAGATAGGTAAGATACTAAAATTACTTTAAAAGTAATATCATATATCTATGACGAAAATTGGCTACGTGGTACTAATACTGCTTTTGTTAGTAATTAGTTATTTCTTATTTTATTACATTAGAGAAAAGTATTGTTTGTTCGGATATTTGAGTAATACCTGTATATACTATCGGACATCATCTCCGGACTATAATGTACAATGGTTCCCAACCGGGACGCTCAGCAAGCTCGCGAAGCGAGCGCAGTGGTGAGCGAAGTCGAAGTGCTTCGCGGAAAGCGCGTCAAATAAGCCTTTTTTGAAACCTGCGGACAGCCGCCGGAAAAAGAAGGAAGAAAAAACGCAAAAATTTTAAAGAACTTTTTATTAACTCAAATGGCCGCTCTGGTTGTAGTCAACTCGGATTGCTCCAAATTGTCCAAAGCGGCCATTAAAAAAGCAATCCGAAACAAGTTGACTACAAGTAAACTAAACAAATTAATCCAAAGAAAAACAATAGCTACCCTTTATTGATGAATTAAAAAAGTATAATCAAACTATGAAAATAGCCTCATATAACATCTTGAGTGGTGGCTTTAACTCTTATGGTTATGAATCTTCATTACCTGAAAGACTTGAGTTACTTAAAAAAGCAATCGGTATAATTAATGCCGACTTTATTGGATTAATCGACACTTTTAGATGGGATGCTTTGTATAGTATTAGTCAGCTATCTGAGCTCTTTGGTTACAAGAAAGCGTACTGCATTAATTTAAATGATATCCGCTTAAAGGAAAAAGGGCATAACAACGGAATAACCGTTTTGACTAACTTGCCAGTTGATCAGTTTAAAACAATCACTTTAGAAACGAGAGATGCCATTAAAACAACGCTTCAAATAAATAACAATGAATTAGATATATTTACAGTTTATCTAGATGATTTAAGTGAAGATGTTAGAGTAAAGCAAACACGAACGTTGTTAAAATACGTTGATCAAACAAAACCAACAATCATAATGGGTGATTTAAATACACTAGTCTTGGAGATATTAAAAAATTAACCCCGCTTATTGATAAATTTGCTGCCAATAACCGCCAGTTATACGAAAGCATGAAGTCTGTTTTAAATGAGATGAAACGTGGGGAAGTAACAAAAATATTCAAAGAAAATAAATTACTTGACGCAGATAAGGATGGTGAAACTACTGCACCCACTCGATTGTTTCCGGCAAAAATAGAAGGATCTGTCTTAAGGATAGATTACGCTTTTCATACAAATAAAATCCATGTTAGCGACTTTAAGGTATTAAAGGATTTAATCTTTGATAAAACTTCTGATCATTATCCGATTGTATTTAATATTGATATTAAAGAATAAAATCGCGCGCGTAAAAAATAGCGGAGGCACGGCGGGTGGGGGCGCCGCGCCGGCCTGTTCGCCGAAGCTGAAAGCGAAGGCGGAAGCAAGCGAGGCCGAAAGCCGAGCTAATCAAATGATATTCGACATTTTTTGTAAACGGCCAGCCAGTACGGACACCTAAGGTGACCGAAGTGCCTCAAATATCCCATACATACCGCCAAATCTCCAATATTTTCTTTAAACATTCGTACGGTACGCTCGTTGTCCAGAAAAATACCACAAAATAGCTCTTTTTTTGCCTATTATAAGGATAAGTTCTAGTCAAAATTCTAGCTGGATGCTGAAGCTAATGTGAGATTCATGTTTCTACCATGAATTAGGATTCGAACCGTTTAATCCCGTAATGTTAGATGGTCAGAATAGGATCTAAAAATGCTATAATCCGTACAATAACATGGGTACAAAATGTCCGAAATGCGGTAAAGAGATGAAGATTGTCAGAGAAGATGTCTCTAATAACGCAAAAAAGGATAAAGACTACAAAGAATACAAAAGATCAGTGTATTGGTGTGAGTTGGATGATGTTTGGGTTAATATCGAGATACCAAAATAAAACCTATGCAAACGCCTAAATTTGTTGATTTTGAAACTAACGACGGATTAACTCTTCCGGGACTATTATATGTAGCTAAAGGATCAAAAAAAGTTGTTATTTATCTTCACGGAAATGGTAGTTCTTCAGTTTTTTACGACGAAAAGGAATATAGAGATTTTCCCGAGGCCCTGAATGGTAAAGATATCTCCATCCTTAAGTTCAACAATCGTGGAGCAAACATTATTAAGAAATTCACAATTGAGAAGAATGGAGTCGAAGAAAGAGTTCCGTTTGGAATGGCCTATGAAAAAATAGCAGAATGTGTTCCAGATATCGACGGTGCGGTCAAATTTTTACAAGGACTAGGCTACGAAGAATTCTATTTAGCAGGTGCGTCAACCGGAGCAAATAAGATTTGTGTTTACGATCACTACAAACCGAAAAACATTTTCAAGAAATATGTCCTAATTTGTGGCGGAGACGATACCGGAATCTATTACAACTTATTGGGAAACAAAAAGTTTTTTAAACTTTTAACTAAAGCTAAAGAGAAAATCGACAAGGGAGAGAGCTTAGAAATTGCACCAGAAACTCTTTCAATTGGCGAAGTTTTTTCTTACCAAGGATTTTATGATATTGCCAACCCAGACGGAGATTATAATTGTTTTCCGTTTTCAGAAGCTTTTGGCAAAGTAAAAATTTCAACCAAACCCCTTTTTAGATATTTTAAGGGAATTAAAAAGTCATCAATTGTTATTTATGGGGAAAAAGACGAGTATACCTGGGGTGATATTAATAAAGTTATTACCACATTAAAGAAATATCAGCCTGCTTTTGGATACAAGGTAATAAGTGGGGCTGATCACAGATTTACAGGAAAACAAAAAGATTTGGCAAAAATAATCACTGACTGGCTATAAAAATCTCTGGATGCTGAGGCTATAGTGAGAATCGCTGCCAGGCAGCCAAGACGGGCACCCATGTAACGGTGCCCTCAACATTCACACCCTCAAAACCCTAGACTTTCTGGATAGTGAAGCTGGGGTGAGAACTTTAGATTTCCCTAGGTAAAATGGA
Organism: Candidatus Woesebacteria bacterium GW2011_GWB1_38_8b; assembly: GCA_000993115.1. Lineage (GTDB taxonomy): Bacteria > Patescibacteriota > Microgenomatia > UBA8517 > UBA8517 > GWC1-37-12b. The sequence continues at coordinate 5,156 of LBVN01000032.1, read as the reverse complement.
ATGAAGGAACCGTAGCCTCAGTCTTTGGGGAGTTTTTCTATCTCTTCAATGGAAGAACCTATAAATTTATTCTTTATATACATCTGTCTTCCTAATGCTAGTACTAAATCTCTTTTTTCTTGTATTGTTCCGTTAGTTAGAATGTATCTGGCAAATTTTCTGGATCTAATGGTTTGCTATTTGGGCTGATATCTTGTTCGTAAAGTATTTCTTCCCTAATAGATTGGTAGGTTGAAACGCTTGTTTTTAATACCTCTGTTAGCTTCAAATAGTTAGGATGGGCGATGTTCATAAAATTGATATATCTTAGTATTTGTTTGATTAATTTATCCTCTGATATATAAGGTTCCGGACAGCTTTTTAATTGGCGAGCGCAGTGGTAGTAAATGTGTTGTCGTGGAGGTAGGTTGTTTTTTCGTTTCCTGATTAATTGGCGAGCGCAGTGGTAGTAAATGTGTTGTCGTGGAGGTAGGTTGTTTTTTCGTTTCCTGAATCTTTCCTCACCAATCATGTTTCCTTTACAGACTCCGCATTTAAAAAGCCCTTTGAAAGTTGTTGTTTTTTCTCCCCAAGGTGACTTAGGACAGGTAATGAGTTGTTCCTGTACCTTATCAAATACCTCTTTGGTTATTAATGGTGGATGTTTGCCCTGATACCATGTTCCGGTTTTAATCGGGTATTCAAACTCTCCATAGTAGAAGGGGTTCTTGAGCATTTGGTAAACCATACTCAATGTCACTTGCTTTCCGGATCTTGTGGTTAATCCTGTCTGATCAAGCCATTTTTTAATTACTCTCCCACTAGCTCCTTCTTCGGCTACTTTCCTGAACATCTCTGTCATAATACTTCCCCGATCAGGATCAACTACAATATCTTTTACTCCAGCAAATGACCTGTTGAAATAGCCTATTGGAGGAGGTCCTGGTCTCCAACCCATTTCACACTTGGCTCTAATTCCACGCTTTACGTTTATTCCTTTCTGGTCATTTTCCAACTTTGCTTGGGAGCAAAGAATCATCAGAAGGAATTTTTCGTTTGGGTTATTTGAAAATGTTTGAGAGAAAGTTTGAATTTTTGCCAACCTTCCTTGATTCATTAAATCAAATAGATTGCCCAAATCTCCAGCGTTGCGCGACAGTCTATCAGGTGCCCAGGTTAAAATCCCATTAAATCTTTTTTCTCAAATATCACTCAGAAGTTTCATGAACATTGGGCGTTGTCCTGAATCTTTTGCTGAGTGGCTTTCTTGTAGAATTTCCGTCACTTTTAAATTTTCTTTAATTGCTAGTGCCTGCATTTCTTTCTGTTGACTGTCTATTCTCATAACTTGTCTTTCATCAGATTCGCTGGATTTTCTAGCGTAAAGGCAGTAGGTTATAGGTTGTTCTAAGGGTACGGTTAATTCCATTATGAGGAGAGTACCACAAAGGTGCGTGAAGTCTAGCCCAAGATCAATAATCGTCCAAATTACCAATCGGTATCAAAAAATAATGGTTCATCTCTGACTTCAACGAGTTTCAGTTTCTATGTAATTTGTGGAGACAATGTGCTGGGTTACTTAAGAGGGCTTATACTTATTTGACTCTTCTTCCAATTTTATTTCTATCTCTTTTTTTACCTCATCCAAAAGATTCAGTAATTCTCTCGACGCGTACATTTCCTCTACTTTATTTATTTTAGTCATTTGTTTTTCAATTTCCTCTTCTATAGTTTTAGAAGCATCCGGCTTATCTTTCTGCTGCATTTGTATAGCAGCCCACATACCCTCCTCTGTTAAAAACTTTTTTTCGAATTCATTCCATCCCTTAAAATTATCGGGAGTGGCATAACTTTTTATATACTCGATCCATTTTGCCAAATCGCTCTTAGTTCTGGAAAAACGAAGAAGAGTTTTGATTGCCCCTTCCTTTGATTCTAACAAGTTGTACAACACTTCTTTAGTCATTCCAAAATGAGGTTCTACCCCACGTCTATATGGTGCGCCACACTTTGGACAAACAAGCGGTTTAATTTCTGGTTTTGGAGGACCTGAATACCACGAACCAACTTCCATGCCCGAATATTCAGTCCCACAGATATGGCAAACATTTTTCACCTTATTTGTAGTTGTTATAAAATGACATTAATTAGTATTGGTTTGTATGTAAATACCCAAATCTATGCCTACTATAAACTGCTCGCAAATATGGCTTGCCGATAATAAGAAATATACCCTTAGTCTTGAGCATTATTTCTTGAATATATCAAGCTATGTCAGGATGGGATTTGAGACACCTTTTTATACTGTCTCATTTGTCTCATTTAGCCTCAGCGTGAGACATCAGTTATAATGATAGAAAGGTTCGAAACCTGTACGCTCAGATAAAGTAATATAATCAACTTATGAATATTGCAGTTGTTATCTCAACATATAACAGGGTAGACGATGCGAGGATAAATATGGAAATCATCCGCAATGTTTGGGAAAAGACCAACCTGTTTGGAAAAGTAAATATTGTTCATTCATACAACGGTAAAAAAGAATGGTATCTGGAAAAATATCTTGAAGACTCCCTCGTTGTAACGGAAAATAAAGGTCACTTTCATGGAGCCGCCAATTTGTTAGATGCGGGGTTCCTTGAAATTGAAAGGTGTAAATGGGATGTAGACTATTTAGTTTTTCTTGCAGCTGACACCTGGATAACCAAACCGGATTTTATTTTAAGTCTACTAAATGAAATCAAAGAAAAAAAATTATACCTCGCAACAAATACCTGGGATGCTTTACCAGATAAACCCGGAAATGTTTTAAAGGCAATGGCAAGTGATTTCTTCGTTTTGGATTACAAGTGGGCGCTGGATTTAAATATCTTTCCTTTAGACTACGGCAAGTTTAAAGAAAAATATGAAGACCTTTTTTACTATCTAGGTGGCCAGATTATGGTAGAAAAAATATTGATGGCTCACGTTTTTCGCGCCATTCATAACCAGACCAATAATGATCCTGAACTTCCAGCTTTGGTCAAAAACAAAATAAAAGTTATAGAAGAAAGAGAACCTGTACATGAGAAAATAGATGAAAATGGCCTGTGGGTTAGAAAAATGTATTGGCCGAAAATCGGACTAATTACCAACCATAAATCAGAAGAAAAGAAAAAAATCCTGAAAGATCTAGGTCTAAATGTAGGCCCCAATTGTAAAAAACTAATAAATTCAGAAAATCTTGATTACTTCAACCATGGGTTCTCAAGTTTTCAAAGCGTTAACTAAACACGCAAAAATCTAAAGGTTCTAGACCAGCCCGTTCAGCCAGTAAAGAGAAGAGAGCCATGCTCTACATGGATTTCCCGGAGGATACATGAAAGATGTAGCAAAGACGAAGGTATTCACCAAAGAATATTGGGGGGGTAATTACTAAGAATCCCAGGGTTGTTGGTAATTCAATTGAAAATGTAGCCGAATTTAAAAATGTGACTTTGGGAGAACGCCGTCAGCAGGGCGGATACAGCCACCAACCAGGCCAATACATTTGGTATGATTTTGCTAAATGGTACGATTATTTGAAATAAGTATTAAGGGCAAATTTATATTGGTCGAGAATGATTTGCTTGAGATAGTAGAGACTGTTTTGCTCATAGAAAAGAACCAGAGCTTTTTTGTAAAAGGTTTCGTCCACACTCCGGTAGGAAAGCGCAAAGTAGTTATTGGCGAGTAATACGGCATTGGCTAACATTCTGGCAGTTCTTTTGTTGCCATCGGTAAAAGGTTGAATGTAGGAAATCATAGCAATAGTGAACATTGCTTTTTCTAAGGGATATTCAACCCGATTGAGATTGGCAATAAATTTATCCATGGCCTCCCGGATTTGCCACTGATTATCTAACGGCCGATAAGTTGTCCCGGTAATACCAACTGATTGATTTCTGATTCCGGTTGTCACATTCAGATCCTTGATTAATAGGTTGTGGAGTTGGGTGATTTGCGAAAAAGATATATTTCTATATTCTTTCCGGTTTGCCAGAATAGTTTCGAAGGCGTTTTTGTGATTCAAAATCATGATGGCTTCATCTTTAGGGTGACCTTTGGCCTCTATTTTTTGTTTAATTAGGGTTTCCGTGTCCAGAAGGGAATATGTATTACCTTCAATTTTCGATGATTTCCAGGACAATTCTATTACAAACCTTTCCACCTCACGAAGATAGATGTCTTGATTTGCTGTTTTAGACTCCGTGTCAAAGTTTTTGTAAATCCGGTATAGCTCCAACTGCTCAGATGGGATAAATAGCCCGTCAAGGTGATCGCAAATAGTAGAGTTATACGACTTTCTAAGATCGGTCCTTTGATCGGGATCAAGAGAAAAATATTGGTCGATGTCAAAATACTTAAGGAGAGGAGAAGGGTTGGTTCTCGAATAGTTGGTGGTTCTACCCCCACCGTGGACCGTAACTAACTTGTTTTTTAGTAAATAGGCTAAATCACGAGCGATTGTGGGTATGGAAGCTTGAAACTGTCTTCCAAGTTTCTCTTTGATCTCCAGCCGAGAGAGGTTGTCAGACTTGTTTATCAGTTCAAGGATCTGTTTTTGGCGAGGATTGAGTTTCGTATCAATTATATGGGTTAATCGTATCAAAATGATACGATTAAGTCAAGACTTGGCTAAGCGCTGAAGCTAGAGTGGCTGTCCAGGCCTCACCGTAGGAGCGCAAAGGGAGGCGAAACCCCAAGCTCTGCGGCAGGATATAATCATGACTGATGAGCAGATACCACCAGGATGAAAAAACCAGAGTTTCAGGAGAAAGGCATGCCGGGATTGTGATGAAGGACAGGAAAATATTATTAATTCATAGAATAAAAGAAGGTTATGAATACTATGTTTTTCCGGGAGGCCATAGGAGGATAGATGAAACCGGCAGTCAAACAGTGATCAGGGAAGCGGCAGAAGAAACAGGCATTAAGGTAAATGATCCCGAATTGGCTTTTGAGTTTAAAGACTACCGGACAAGAAATACTGATTACTATTACTTTTGCGAAGGCAATCAGGGGGACCAGCCGCATTTAAGCGGAGAGGAGAAAGATGCCGATCCCAAAGTCGACTATTATGATCCCTTATGGATAAATTTGGAAAAAATAGAAGAGCTCAACATTCTTCCGAAATATGCAAAATGGTGGTTAATTGA
>LBVN01000031.1 GCA_000993115.1 Candidatus Woesebacteria bacterium GW2011_GWB1_38_8b | reverse complement strand
CCCGCCGCCTCCGCCTTGTCCTCCGGCGAAGTGCCCTCCGCCTCCGCCTCCGCCGCCTCCGCCGCCACCACCGCCACCACCTCCGCCACCTCCGCCGCCACCACCTCCGCCGCCTCCGGAAAATACAATTCCTAAGCCGGAAAACGAAGGCAGGGAGAAAAAGGTTGAGATCAATCCTTGTGTGATTGATCCAGTTCTGCGTGAGCGCTGGGATAACAAGACCGGGCAATGGGAACTGGACTTGTACCAGTACCTGAACGGGGATGTCTCGTTTGTCCGGACTCTGACCGTCAATTTCGATGAGGATTTTAGAAACCCCTCATTCGCGAAAGACGATTGTATCTTTGCGGCTCAGGTCAAAACTGGAAGTGGGTGGGAAATCCGCGTATATACCCTTGGTATGTCCCGGGTCGATCACGGATTTGACGTCGAGCAGGAAATGTATGAGCCTGAAGTGGCTTTGGTCGAGGGCGATCCGATTCTGGCACGCGGTGCAAATGGCTGGCTGTATAAGCTTGACTATCGCACCGGCGAGGTAGAAGCGGTTGGATTAAAGGGTTCTTACCCTCACTCCGTTCCGGTTAGTGACACGGAATTCCGCTTCGCCTATACCAACCAGAGTGGCAACCTGAGCATCGTCTACGAAGACGGAAAGCGTTTCGACTACGAAATGAAATGCGACAGGCCCGAAATCCTGCCTGACGGAACCGGCGTTTTTTGCCGAGAAGTTGAGGACGGTTTAGGACTGTTCACCCCGTTGTCATCTGCTACGATGCAGCCAAATCGCCTAGCTACCTCGTGGGTTATCAGCTACTACAGAAGCGGCTTCGCCAGCTTTGCCTTGGATCCGGATGGAACGCTGCATGGTGTTCTTGCTAACGAAGCGGGATTCTATTTTTCCCCCGATCTTTGGGAGGATGTTCCGCTCAACGTCAGCAGTTTGGGCTTCGGCACCGACTGGGGTTCAACCAACCCTGTGATGGCCAACCCGCTGCCGTAGTTGTAATTTTTGCATTCGCTCGTTTTTTTGAGTGAATGAAACCTGGAAATTTGGTAAAGACCAGAGATCGCTTTAGCGCGATAGTACTACTGGTTTAGCCAGAAAGGAGAGTGTTCCAATGGGGACTCGTTATTTATTGTGATTATTGTAAAGATTGTGGCAAGCCTAAAAGCTTGAAAAGTGCAAAACACCGCACCCCACAATCCCAAACAAACCAATAAATATCAGTCCCCAGTAAGTTTACAGCTTAAAGCTGTACTAATGAGTCCATTTCGAACTTGCTTCGGATGAGGACGAAACTGACTTTGATTAGCAAAAGAGTTAAAAGACCCCAAGAGAAATCAAAGGGTTATAACCCTGAGCGAAGTCGAAGGGCACATTAAAAAATTTGTTTGAGGCTGAAAGTCCTGAGTGTAATCGAAGGAACATAAATCCATTTTGGTAGATGGAACAGTGGAAATAAGTAATAAGTGGTAGGTAGTAAGTAGTAGGTACTAAGTAATAGGACTTAAAACCTACAACTTATAACCTAAATCTTAAATCTGTTGCTCCGTCTATCAAAGATGGGAAATCTTAAATAAGGAGATGTAAGATGTCACTAACTTCTAAGGTTAATTTGTTCTTTTGGGGCGCCTTTGTAGTACTGGGCGTTATCACTTTCCTGGTTCGCAAGCTCGGCATTGGAGGGTGTATTCTACAAATCTTCCTTGCCTTAACAGGCTTAGCATTGATTTTCGCGCTGGGAACAATTCCTAACGCAGCCTTCGCATACTGAAAGGAGAATTCGATGAAGAAGCTACTCGTTTTAGTTCTTTTTTCTGTCGTTCTGACCGGGTGCGTTAGCATCCAGATTTTGAACGAAAAGCCGGCACAGATAGTCCCAACCAGAATGACCCGAATGACCGTCATCAACAAGTCCAATTATGATGTATTCATCAAATTGGAAGGCCCGAAGCAAGAAGGCTCTGAAACCACCCAGGCATTCTATTACCTAACCATCCCCGCAGGATCGATAGAGGAACCGTCTATCAAAAAATTCACAATCAAGGCTGACCTCTACGATAGAACTACCTGGATGTGTGACGGTATCCGGAGCAGCGGTAAGCTTGCTGTAACGGGCAACATACGTTTGACCTTTGCCTCCTGCGATTAGTCTCTCAAACAAAATATCTTTATCTAACTTGCTTGCAGGCAAATTAGATACGCCGGAAATTTTCGGTGAAAAATGGATCATAAATTAAGGCTTATAAAAGTCTTTAGGTGAAATCTTTACCAATCCCATCGCGGATTTGGAAAAAGTGCCTGGGGATAGCCTTCTTGGGGTGTGTGAGAGCTGCAGAGCTTGAAATGCGAAGATGCAATTATTTTGCATCAATATTTTATATTCGCAAATCAATCTCCTTCTCCACCCCCAAAGTACCACCTTTAAAAAGAATAAACAGTCTCCCGCTCAGCGGGACTGATGAGTCCTGTTAGATGTAAAGCTATCTAACCAGGACGAAACTGTTTGTACATTAACAAGTTGTTTGAGAATTGAAAAGTCCTGATGGACTGAATTTTGCTGATCAAATTCGGCAACATTCCGTCCATTAGGACAAATCTGAATTTTAGAGGAGAATATAATGGCTAAAAAAGCTGTAAGTATGCTTCTGTTTCTGGTAATAGTTACTGTATTTGTTGCGATTGTGTTCTCGGGGGCATTCGCTCGCGGGATATTGAACCCTCAAGTTGGTTTTTGGGGAGTACCGTAAGGAGAAATACAATGTTTGTAAATATTTTCTTATCTGTACCACAACCTCCGTTGGAGGTTCTACGTTTGGGGCAAACAGTTGGTTTTATAGCCCTACTTTGGGGAACAATCGCCTATCTGATATATAGAGTCTGGAGGAAGTGATGAAAAAGATTTTTCTCGTACTGCTTACTATCGTACTTGCGGGTTGTGGGACTACGGTTGTCTCAACGGTTACCCCTGCGTTACCAACAGTCACAGCTACCGCAACCGAACAGCCGACACCAACGGCAACATCAGAACCTACGGTCTGTTTACCAGATAATTACAACTGGAAATTTGGAGGTAAGGAAGCTTTCCTCAAATTTAAGACGGAGACTGGACATGAATTTGTTCGGCTCCATATTGCTTCCACTGAGGAAATATCCTCGTTGGAAGGTGGGCTCCTAGCTGACGAGTATTGGATCATAATCAATGCTCCCAAAACGCTAGAGTCAGGGGTTATTCTTCGCAAAGGTGAAGTGCGTGAGCTCCGACGGGCAGACAAGAAATCCGGTAAGGCGGAAGGGTATGCCTTCGGAGTCTGTAATGGGACGATTTTCATAGCTCCACTTCCCGAAGTCGATGCACCACCAGAAGATGCAATTCAGCCCATAATTCCGCCTACCCTTCCCACACCAAAAGAAGGACAGAAATTAGGAAAGGAGATTCAACGTGAGAAAACTCTTTAACTTTTTAGGCCTACTTGTTGCAGGTGCCATTGTAATAATAATAATGATAATACTAGTGCTTATTGCATTGGTAATTGCTGTAGCACTATTTGCAGCGTTGTTCGGGCTTGCTGGTAGGATTGGAGTTCCTATCATAGATTGGATTATGAGCCTATAAATGATGTCTCAAACAAACAATTCCTGTTAGAAATGGATAGCAGACTATTTCTGACTAGCTCACCGAGAGCAATGGATAAATACAGGAAATGCTTTAGCAGCATTTTTGGACGACCCAAAAGCGGGCGAACCAAAACGCTAATGCGTTTCTGAAATACAATTAAATAGGGCGTGCTTGATACTGCACTAGTACGATGCGAAATTTGCATCATCTTTTTTAAAACAACAAAAAAGAACTAGACCATCAAGCACTCCCAGAAATACCCAGAATAAGTTGTAAGTAATAAGAAATAAGTTATAAGTAATGCAAAACCTGGCATATAACCTACTACTTATTACCTATAACCTAGTACCTATAACTTATGTAACTTGATAGGTCTGATATAATTAAATTATTAATCCCAATAAGTGTGGGGTTGAGAGAGGCAAAAACCTCTAAAGCGCCGATTTTGCTTAGGTAAAATTAAGGAGAGTCGGCTAGCCAAACTCTTCCCCACACTTATCGGCGATTAATTTAAGACACCAAAATCTTCTAATAATTCTTCATCTATGCTATTGTTAATTTTATAATGTACAAACTTTTTGCGTTTCTATTCTTCTCAAGTGTTACCACGTTTTTTATTTTCGTCTTTTCTAAACAGAAATTACCAACTGTTCCTTTTGTGTTATTCAACGCACTTTTGTACTTCGGTTTTCTGTTTTATGTCATTCTCACTTCATTTTTCAAATCCAAGTATTTCCTATCTGACAGCAAACTAGTCAAATCAATTAAGAATAAATACGGAAAAACTAACTTAGCACTGGATTTTATCGGTTCTTTTTTTACTGTCGTTTATCTTTCACTAGTAATGCTAACTATTATTTTTATATTCGTTGTCTTTATTTTTCCTGTTTTTAGGAGTGTTTTTGTTGAAAATGTATTGGGTGGTAAGCAAACAACTACAACGGCTGACACCAAATATTTCAATCAAAAATTCAGCGAGTTAAATACCAAAATCTCAAATTTGGAGTTTGCAAATTTTGTAGCTATTAATAAACCTAAATTCAAAGCATCAGATCAAAGATTTTCTTTTGAGTTTGAACCTTACAAAGTTTCTCTGAATAGCGGGTTTTATAAAGTCAGTTACAATTTCAACTATTGCGACAATAATGAAAACGGGTCGTCGTGTTTAACAAAAACTGATGTTGTTGATATCACTGGCAAAATTGTTTCTTTTGATGTCGTGAGTGAAAATCTCAATGTAATGAAAGACAAACCTATTTTTGTAATGTCACTCGGAGACGAAAGTTATGCTTATTACAGAATTTTCTATGTTATAAATATTTTGGATCCGTCATCGGAATATAAAGTAGTAAATCCATCCGATGTAATAGGGTATGATTTTAAGAAGATAATATCAATTACAGCAGACAAAGACAGGTCTTCATTAACAATTAAATACCAAGACGTGTACGATAATATACAAAGTCATTTGTATGAATTTAGCTTAGATGAACAGGGAAGTGTCGTTTACTCTTATTTTGAATTGGATTAGTCTAATTAATAATATCGTTTAAAACCACCAAAAAACCCACTTTTAACGGTGGGTTTTTTTATGCACAAATTTCAAATTTAAATAATTTACTTCTCTCCCAGCACAACTTTCGCACTCGGCTTTTGGGAACTATTCGTTCACGCCTTGTGCCAAATTTATGCGGGAGTGCATGCTATTTAAAAAACTAAATGTATTTCCAAAATATAGCCGGAAGGGTAAATATGGTTTTCTAACCTGAAACTGATAGG
>LBVN01000030.1 GCA_000993115.1 Candidatus Woesebacteria bacterium GW2011_GWB1_38_8b | reverse complement strand
CCGTAATCCATGAATTTTTCCAAGCCTTCAATTGCGGGTTGATGCCCTCGGACATACGCCCAAAACACGAGTCCGGTTGCAAAAAGAATTTCCTCGATAACAATTGCCGGAATATGACTTCGTATTTTTTCTATAATTTCCTTACGGTGATTTTTGAAAATGAAAAGGTTTATTACAAGAACAACCAGGAAAGTTATGTAAATAGAAAAAGAATCAAAGGGAAGTATTTTTAATATCGACAGTACGAAAAGCAAATATCCTGCGGAAAGTACGCCGATTAGTTTTGAAAAACCCCAACCGAAATTAAGAAATTTTCTAAATACTAAAAAAGTAATAGGAGCCGAAACGACGCCGATTAGAAATAAATACAGCCACCATTTAAAAATATAAAGAATGCTTAAGCTATCCATATTAGTGAGTAAATACTGCGACTATTAAATTACCATACGGAAACTGAAGAAAATTCTCAAGTTTGCACAATAAATATGAAATTTTTTTCGAAGGTACAAGAAACGATATGTTGTTGAAAGTGGACAAAGACTCTAAATTGAAATTATTTTTCCCAAAAACTCTAGTTAAAACACCTCTATCCATTTTTGAGAGGTGTTGGGCATTTGTAAACTTTGGTACAAGCCGAAATCTTTCCAGTAGCCACTCAATCAGTGGCCACAAGCTTTTATAGTTTGGTGTCACAATGATAATTTTACCCCCTTTTTCTAAAAGTCGGGTGAAGTTTTTCACAAGGATTTCGACGTCCTGCAGTTTCAAATGTTCTATGACGTCTATCATGGTGATAAAATCTACTTTCGGTAATTTAGTTTTCGAAAGGTTCCTTATATCAGCCTGTATCAGCTCGACGTTTGAAATATTTCTCTTGAGAAGCTCTCCCTGTAAATAAAGAAGGGCTTCATCGTTATAATCAACCCCAATAATTTTTTTAAATTTATTGTGGAAAAAGAACTCAAGATTCCCGGAGCCCGTTCCTAAATCAAGTAAAACACTTTCTTTACTTGTGAAAAACACTTGTCTGAGTATCGTGATTTTGTTTTGATGCCAATTTGCTGATGCCAATTTGCCTGAAGATAATTTTTGCTTTTTATGGCAACAGCCTGATAATTAGCCGGAATATGTAGTTTTTTTTCAACTATTGTTTTGTTTTCAAGATAACCTTTGATCCTATTTTTAATGTAATCCGTTCCCGCTCTCTTCATGAAGACAATAATATCTTTTTTAAGTTATATCAACAATATCCGAAACTTTAGGAGCACGAACCGGAAACAGCGTAAATATTTACATTGTCCGAAGGGTTTGAGAAAACTTTTACGAAGTTTTCTTCAAAGAAAGTATAGTTTATCTCATAGTCTAATAAGTCAGCGGGGGACTGCGTTTCAATAAATTCAATTCCTTCTTGCGTCAAAAGCAAGCAGGCCTCACCTTTGCTACTTGGATTTAGCATTCGTTTCATTGTTTTTTCCCGCTTTGTTGTGTCATAACCGGCTCCCCAGGAAAAATACGGCCACCCCATATATATTCGCCTTCCTGCAATGTTTGCGTTGTCATATAAAAACTTAGAATTCAGGAAAACGGAATTTTTCGGTGTATTTTTGGCAATAAAGTCTGCAGATGCGTTGTTTTTAATATCACGCACGTTTAAGTGACCGTCATTAATAACAGGGAAAAATTCAATAATACCGCTCAATGTTAGAAGCAGTAGGCAGATGGGTGCTAATATTTTACCGATTATTTTAATGTTCCAAAGAATATTAAGAAAGTATGCACTAAACATCGCAGCCCCGATAAGATAGAGGTTGAAAAACTTGTGGTTTGTAGCGATATCCGGTGAAAAATTAAATATGTTGCCAATCACAAAAAGTGCGACAAATGGTAAAAAAACTTTCCTACCACTTTTTTTGGCAAGAAAAAATCCTAAAATTGGCAAGAATAAATTAAGTCCAAGATTGTAAAACCAATAACTGAAAAAATTACCCACGGTCAGAGGAATTACCAAATAACCCGGTCGCAATAATTCCGTTTCAATTTCAGATTTGCCCATATACACAACCTGTGGAAACGCTACGGTGATTGCAACGACTAAAGTCAGAATTATTTTTAATCTTATTTTTGGATATACCAGAAACACAATTCCAAGAAGAACTAGTAACATACCAAAAACTGCCATATGGATATATGGGAAAAATCCGATTAATAGTCCCAAAACAAGCGCTTTGTTTACTGAGAACTTGTCTGGTTTTTTGTCTACTGCATAAAAAAAATAAAGAATACCTATAAAAAAGGCGTAAGCCAAGGCAAGATGTCTTTGGTTGGTAAATATATTTAGGTTCCAAAAAGCGGACACTGTTTTTCCATCATATGGGCCGAAAGAAGTAAAGTTTTTATTTTTAAAAATTTCTATAGGAGTAGCCCATGAAAGTGGATTTTTTTTAAAAAACTCCAAAAATCCAAGCGTTCCGTTAAATAAAAAAAGCACAATTGAGACCACCGCAACCGAATGTTTTTTAAAAAGTTTTAAAGCAAATAAATAAATTATTGTTAAAAGCGCAGCAAAAGAAAGGGCGCTTAAGCCGTTAAGCGCAAGATCAATCCTTAGACCCATTTTTTCAAAAAGTCCAACTAAAGCATAAAACACAAAATGATACCTTATCGGTCTGCCTGAAAAGATGGGGTATTCAGGTGGAAAATTGTAGCCTTTTGAAAAAGATCTGATTATCGGGAAAGTTGAGCCGAAATCGCTCCAAAGTTTTCCTGCTATGTTAATGTTTCCCTCTTTATCTACATAAAAAGTGGAAAAAAACAGAAGGAGAGAAAGTCCAAAGAAAGTGATGAATAAGATTGGGATGAACTTATTTTTGCTTGCAAAAAATCGCTTTATCATTATAAAAAGATTAGCAGAAATTCAATATTTTGAGAAATGTTTACAAGGCAAGTAGAAGCGCAGCGGCTATGGTTGCGATAGACAAGAATCCGAAAAGATAAGTAACAGTTGATACTCCTGCTAGTGGCAAAGCCGAACCTGCTATGGTTGGGGTTGGAGTATTTGTTACGGTGTTGCATACACAATCTGTCTCGCCCGTGCAGTTTGTGTTTCTACACATATTTCCGGAGCATATAAGTCCGCTTGCGCAGTCGGATGTTGCGTTGCAGCTTAAATTGCAGGATGCAAGAGGTGTGGATGTTGCGGTTAGAGTATTGGTGACTGTTGCAGTTTGAGTAACGGTGACAGTAGCAGTTCCGGTCGGACTATTTGTGGGTGAAATCGTCAGCGTTCCTGTGGGTGTCTCAGTCGGAGTTCCCGTCGGACCGGCGATGTTAAAAACCAGCTCGGAACACGACAAGAGATTGGGAGGAAGTGTGGGTGTTGGAGTTCCCGTTTCTGTTGGTGTATTAGTAGGAGTATTGGTCGAGGTAGGTGTTAAAGTTCCAGTTGGTGTATTTGTTGGAGTAGCACAGGAAATTCCTGTTTGACAAACGGACGCAGCTCCCGTATTCCAGCTTACGCTATCGCAGTCCCCTCCTTTATTAACCTGTAGATCTAATTGATATGACCCGCATGCGATACCTGTATCAGAAGCTCGACTGATCTTAATTGTTTTACTTTGTCCGTACGAAAGAGTTATGGTTTCATCAGAGGACTGTCCCGAGTCCCAACAGGTTATCCCGTTAAAGCTTGGGTCTCTTGGTTGCCCACAAGAGTCAGCTGCACAAAAATTTGAATTTTTATTTAAAACAATTGTTCTTTTCGCGTTCGGACGGGCATCTTCCGTTATGGTAAGAACGAAGTTAGTTTCATAGGTTGAAACACTGTTTTTGTTGGAATTTCCCGCTACACATGAGTTGTAGTTAAGAAAAGGGCAGCTGGTCACGTCCCCTGGGTTTATTGAAATTTTGAATTGCTCGTTGCTGTTTTTATTGCAGATAAAAACAGCAACTGGACCCGAATCAGCTGAAGGTTCGCTTTCAGGGCTGGCGGGAGAAACCGATTGTTTTTGGGAGTTATAGAGCTTAACTGCAGTAAATAAAGCCACTCCTGCAAGTACCACGGTAGCTATAACAACCATTATTATTGTAAATTTTGATTTAGTATTACTCATACTCTAAATCCACCCCCATATGGTGTGATGTATTTCTGCCTTAACTGTGTAACTTCTTACCCCCTCAGGTAGAATGTATTGATAGTAAAATTCTTCGGTGCCGGGCTTTTTGTCTGTTACTTCAGGAGTTTTTGTTCCATTTATCGTGAACCTTGCTTTATCAAAATTACCCGACGAGGAAGCTCCAACCACTGCAAACCTTACGACAGAACCTGATGTAATTCCATTCAAATCAGCTAGTGACAATCGGTTCCAATCCTGATCGTATACGATTACCTCGGAACATTGGGCATCGTACTGTACATTAGTTTGTGCGCGCTCGGAAATGTTTTGTTGTCTTTGTACCAACAAAACTCCTGCAGCAACACCCCCAACAATTAAAAGTACTCCGAAAATTGTTGCCAATACTTTTCTCCCTCCATATTTTTGAGGAGCGTGTGGAGAAGTAACCACAGTTGTTACATCAGTGGGTGTAACAGGTTTTTGTGGGGTGGCAAACGGATTTGTCATGGTAGAAGTTGTTGGTGTCGTAACATCCTGCTGCATATTTGTTTGCGGAGATGAGTCTGGTATCTTAACATCAGGTAATACAGTGTTTGTTGTGGAAGTTGCGGCCTGAGCTGGAACGCTAGTTGTAGAATCGGAGACGTTTCCTCCTACCGGGTTTGGGGTAGGGGTTACTGCAGTATTTAGTTGATTATTATCATCAGACATAGAAACACCTCACCACTTAAATATAAAGTAAGCACGCAAACGAATCAACCAGCGATTATTGTGAAGCGGATGCACTTGCGGTTGGTTGTTGTACCGAAAATTGTGGGGGAGCTGTAAACGGTTTTTCCTGCCCTTCTTCATAAAAAGTTTTCTCGGAAATTTTTTGCAATAGTGTTGTATTTAATCCAGCCTCAATCGGTTCAAGTAGTTCCTGAGGAACATCTACAACCGGCTTTTTTATTAATATGTTATAGACGCTTATAAAAATCCAAAGTATTACCGTAACTGTCGTAAATACGGCTATCGTTACAATTGTTGGTGTTGGTGGTTTTCTCATATAGTCATATTAAAACAAAATGTCAAAAATGACATTTTGTTTGGCAAGCATAGAATCCCTACCAAGTTTATCTTGGAACGTTATATCAAACTCAATAATACATCATTTTGTATTGAGTTTGCTATAATTTATTTATTTTTATTTAGTGATACCAGCTTGCCATTGATAAAAACAATCAAGAATTTCTGTCCTTCCTGCGACTCATCCAGGTTCAGAGTAAAAGAATCTATTTTAAGAGGAGTTCTTAGGTTTTCAATACTTTTAAAAAATTCATATACGGCACTGTAATTGTTTAAATCAGATTCTGCAGAAACATTCATATCGGTCGAAATAGTATTTTCGGGAAGTGCGGATGTTTGATCGGGTTTTTTAGCGGACGTAGCCGTTTGCCCGAGAATCACTGCTTCACCGATTGACATATTCGTTACGTTGGTGGTTTTACTAGCTACCCCCTCGACCTGTCTAATGTATATGTTTGGTTCGGGAGAGAAGGGAATTGCGATCCGGAGGTTGGCAATATTATCCCGTTCCCTGTCAAATAATATTTGTGCTTCATCAAGACTTGCTAATTTAGACTCCATTTTTTCAAGTGTATCTCTTTTGCTATCAATATCTTTTATTAATTGGGCGATGGTAATCAATGTTGGTCTTAAGGCAAAAATCGAAAATATTGTAATTGTCAGAAGCGACAGAATTATTTCAATATAAACTTTAATATCACCCCGTCTCTGGTATTGGTCCAGAGAACCCAGAAGAACTGTTTTGTACCTGACATAATTTTTTTTCCAGCTTGCGTCCATATTATTTGTTAACAATATCCATTGAAAGGGTAAATTTAATAAGACCGGGATTGTCTTTCTCTGTTTCTATTTCACGAATGGTCACATTTTTAACAGTGTCAACAGCAGAAATATTTACCATGTACTGCTGAATCGAGATTTCGTTTGGGGAAAGTGCAGATATATTAATCTGAGTGCCGGTATAACCTAGTGATGACAAATAAATATCCGGAGGTAGAAGGTCTGACAGTGATTTTACCAACGTCGCTAAAGGCACGCCTTTCGTAATCGTTGAGTATATCTCCAAGCGCTTTTGTGTGTCTCTATAATCCTTTTCAAAATCCTGATATGCCTCAAGAACAGCCTTTTTGTTTTTAATATCATCCGTCAGGTCTGCGTTTTGCGCATCAAGCCAAAACCTCGAGAGGAAAGCGATCATAACGATAATTTCAGTAACAATAACGATAATTCTAAATGAAGATAAAACCCAAGCCAAAAGTCTTCCTATGGTATTGGACTCAAATCCTTTTTGGGGCAATAAATTTATTTCCTCTTTTTTTCTGGCAGGCATAGACTATGGCATTAATAATACTTTGTATCTAAAATATACCACAATAACCACTTTGGTTTAAAGGTTATTTTTTAGCTGATTTTTTGGATTTTTTTGTGGAGACGGTTGGAGTCAATTTACTTAGCATGCTTTTAATTCTTGATGCTTTGTTTTTGTGAATCAAACCTCTTTTTACGGCTTTATCTGCGAGTGATCCGGCCTTAACAACTGCTTTTTGTGACTTTTCTTTTTTCGCAATGCGAAGCGAAATCTCAAATGATTTCCTGAAAGCATTATTAACACCCGCTTTTTTAAGCGATCCTCGAAGGGCTCTTTTGGCTGTTTTTGTTACAGGCATATATATTTAAAAACTAATAACTATTCACTACTTACTACCGTGTGAGTATAATCTAAAGAATTAAATTTTTCAATTATGTTTAAATTTTTCCAAAAAGGACAAAAGCTCTTAACGTCTCCTCAAAATAGCGTTATGTCGGCGGCTGCCGTTATTATGCTTATGATTGTAGTGTCGCGGATTTTGGGATTGGTACGCCAGAGGATATTGGCACATTTTTTTGTACCTACCGACCTGTCTTTATTTTTCGCGGCATTCCGCTTGCCCGATTTGGTGTTTGAAGTTTTGGTGTTTGGTACTTTTTCATCGGCGTTTATTCCTGTATTTACCCGTGCAATTAAGGACGACGAAAAAAAAGCTTGGGATACCGCATCTTATGTTGTAAATATCGGAATATTGGTATTTGTAGTTTTTGGACTTCTTTTGGGATTTGGAGCTCCGCAAATGTACGGCGTGTTAACTCCGGGTTTTACGGCCGAAGACCAGGCAAAGATAGTTTCTTTGACAAGGGTGCTTTTTGCAGCTCAGGGTTTTTTTGTGGTTAGTTATGTGTTAACCGGAGTTTTGGAGTCATTGCGGCGTTTTTTGATACCAGCACTCGCTCCGCTTTTTTACAACCTTGGAATAATTGTCGGTACGGTATTTCTTTCAAAACAATTTGGTCTAAACGGACCTGTTTATGGTGTAGTCTTAGGAGCTTTTGCCCATTTTGCAATCCAGCTTCCGCTAGCCTACAAAATGGGTTTTAGATTTAAAAATAAAATTTTATTTACACCTGAGGTGAGAAGAATAGGAAAGCTGGCGCTTCCGAGAGTTATAGAAGTGTCTTTTTTACAGGTATCGAAAATGGTTGAGCTGTTCTTTTCGTCTCTTATTTCAAAAGCGGCTTATACTTATTTTACATTCGGAAACTCACTGCAGCTTCTTCCCGTTGGAATTTTTGG
>LBVN01000029.1 GCA_000993115.1 Candidatus Woesebacteria bacterium GW2011_GWB1_38_8b | reverse complement strand
TCAGACAAAAAGACAGGTTTTGATGAGTGATTTAAAAAGTGTTCATGAAAAAGTAAAAGCTGCAAAAGACGCAGTTGTCAATGCAATCAGAATTTCCGCATCAACACTTGGTAAGGAGGAAGTTGACAATGAATAAAAATAATCAAAAGGGGGTTGTTCATATAATATTGCTTATATTTGTTTTTGTTGCTCTGATTGGTGTAATTGCAGCCTTTATGGTTTTTAAACCAAGTCTTAATTCGATAAAAGAAATGACAGGGGTGAATACTACTAATGTGAGTCCGACAGCTTCTGCTTCAACAACAGAACTTGAGAAGGAAGTAAATGCCCAAGAGTTGACAGATCCTTCAACTGATTTTACCCAAGTAGATCAGGATATTAATTCTTTGTAAAATTTCTAATCCCTTTTAAGTATCGTAATAATCCCTTCATTTGCGTTTACCTCAACAATGTTTCCGTCTTTTAAAATTTCACTGGCATTAAACTCTCTTGCGATAATCGCAGCATGACAGAGAACTCCACCTTTATCTGTAATAATTGCAATAGCTTTTTTAATATGGATTATATAGTCTGGCGTTGTCATCTCGCATACTAATATTTCTCCTTTGCCAAATGTATTATTAAAAACCGTATCATCATTTAAAAATTTTACTTTTCCAGTAACGACTCCTTTACTTGCACTTCTTCCATAAATAATTCTTGAGTTCGCTTGGTGTTTTTTATTTGCGTCTTTGATGTTTAAAGTAAAGTCTTTGTAAATTTTTCCAAGAATTCTATTGAAATCGATAAACCAAAGACCAAATTCCTCAACCGAGATCGTTTCAAAATAACCTTCAATATGATTTTTGTGGAATTTTACACCAAGTTCTTTTTTAATTTTATTTTTTTTCTTAATATCATCGACACATAAATAATCGATAATTTTTCTTAACTCCTCCTCGGCATCTTTGTTTGGAGTATCAAGTTTAAGTTTTTTAAAATCATAAGAAAATAAAATTGGTTTATTCGCGTCAAAAAGCCCTTGTGATAACTGATTGTGCATCCCTCGTATTATTTCTCCAATAATACCGTTTTTGTTAACTATAAAGATTGTAGACCAAAGGGGTTTTTCTGAATGGGGAATAAATTCGGCGCGATATTTTACTGGATTAATTTCCTGCTCTTTGAACCATTCGTAAGCTTTTCGTATTATTAAACCTCGCATTCTTAGTTTTGGAAGTTCAGGGTCTTTAGGAATAAGTCTTAGGGCGCAGTATTCTTCGCTGTGTTTTTGATAGTATTTTTCAAAACGCTTTGTGTTTTTTGTTAAATCTATTGCATCGAACTGGACAGGTTCGTCAAAAGGAACACCAATTACGCTTTTTAGAAATCTCAATCTCTCTCTTTTTTCATTATCTTCAAGCCTGAATTCTGTACTTGATTTGTAGTTTAATTTTTCAAACCACTCACTGAGTGAAATTTGCCTTTCGTAATATTTTTTTATATCCATAACTTGTTATTTTAAATTATCAATAAACCCTTTTTTGTCTCCGATTTTAACTTGTTTAATAATTTTTTATTCTTTGACGTTTTATTATCTCCTTGAATTTTATTACAGGGCATGTTAAAAGGATAGTATAAGCTCATGGCAAAAAGTAAAAAGGATGAAGTAGTAGCTCCACAACAACAAACAGAAGCTTCTGGAAAATTGGCTGCAATAAAGCTGGCAATGGAGCAAATTGAAAAGCAGTATGGGAAGGGTTCGATAATGCGATTGGGTGAGCGAAGTGGAGATAGATTTAAGATTGACGTAATTCCGACAGGGTCAATTGCACTTGATTTAGCTTTGGGTGTTGGAGGATTTCCCCGCGGGAGAATAATTGAAATTTACGGCCCGGAAGCCTCTGGGAAAACAACTGTTGCACTACATGTAATTGCGGAAGCCCAAAAGCGCGGAGGACAATGTGCGTTTGTTGATGCGGAACACGCGCTTGATCCTGCGAGAGCCGAAATTATAGGTGTTAATTTGGATGATCTACTCATGTCTCAGCCGGATACCGGAGAGCAGGCTTTGGAAATTACGGAAACTTTAATTCGCTCGGGAGCTCTGGACGTAATCGTTGTTGATTCAGTTGCTGCTTTAGTTCCCCGCGCCGAGCTCGAAGGCGAAATGGGAGATGCGGTAATGGGGCTTCAGGCGAGACTAATGAGTCAAGCGCTTCGGAAATTAACGGGTGCAATTTCTAAATCAAAAACGGTTTTGATTTTTACAAACCAACTTCGCCAAAAAATCGGAATAATGTTTGGGAATCCGGAAACAACTCCGGGTGGACTGGCTTTGAAATTTTATTCATCGGTTAGGCTTGATGTCCGAAGAATTGAAGTTTTAAAAGACGGGGACTTGGTAATAGGCTCCCGTCACCGGGTGCGGGTTGTTAAAAATAAGGTTGCACCTCCACTTCGAGTTGCGGAGTTTGACATCATGAATGACGAAGGGATAAGTAAATGCGGAGGAATTTTGGATGTTGCAGTTGACCTTGGATTAATTGACAAAAAAGGATCATTTTTCAATTACAACGGTAAGCCTCTTGCTCAAGGTCGCGAAGCTGCAAAAAATGCACTTAAAGCCGATTTAAAGTTGGCAGATGAAATTGATAAGAAAATCCGCGAACAAGTTGCTTCAGGCAAAACCCAAGTTCCTAAGGAAATTGGGGAAGTTGAGGATGGGGATTAGGAACCCAAATAGATTATAATACTTGATCTAAATACACCACCAAGCTTTTCGGTCTCAGTAGGCATGTGAACAATTGGTTTTTCCCCGTCCAAATCCCGTAACCCACGCTTAATTCGTCTGTTAACCGATTCCTTAACTTTAGTTACTGCCGTTAAACTATCTCCACTTACAACTAAAGTAAAATTTCCTTCCGGCCTTGTAATTGTATGTAAGATGTCTTTAGAAACTTCTGCCACCTGACCGCTTCTAGAATTAATGATGTAATTTGTTGCACTGATTTCAGCGCCGTATTGATATGTTTCCGACATGATGT
The DNA here is from genome assembly GCA_000993115.1 of Candidatus Woesebacteria bacterium GW2011_GWB1_38_8b. Classification (GTDB taxonomy): domain Bacteria; phylum Patescibacteriota; class Microgenomatia; order UBA8517; family UBA8517; genus GWC1-37-12b. Next base: position 6,292 of record LBVN01000029.1, on the reverse strand, counting down.
AATTATATCAAATAGTTGCAATTTTATCTCAGGTATATGGGATAATGTTGTAGATACGATGAAGATTACCCACATAAAGCAGCAAAAAGATAAAAACAGGGTAAATATTTATCTTGACGGAAAGTTTGGTTTTGGAATTGATTTGGAGAATTATGTAAAACTTGGACTTCGGGTTGAACAGGAATTAACGCAGGAACAAATTGATGAAATTACAAAAAAAGCTGAGTTTCAGAAAACTTTTGAGAAAATTCTTCACTTTGCAATGGTACGCCCTCGAGCCGAAAAAGAATATAGGGATTGGATGAAGCGAAAAAAAGTTGCCGAAAATTTATTTGAAGAATTATTGGAAAAACTTAAAAAGTTTGAACTTTTAGACGATTCTAAATTTGCTACGTGGTGGGTTGAACAAAGAAATAATTTCCGACCCAAGCCAGTTAGAGTATTAAAGCTGGAGCTTAGAAATAAAGGATTAGACAAAAATATAATTGATGATGTTTTTGAGAATACGCAAGTCGATGAGGCAAAAATTGCCAAAGATTTACTGCAGAAAAATCAATACAAATGGAATAAATACGACACACAAATTGCGAAGAGAAAAAGGATTGAATATTTGGGAAGAAAAGGATTTAGCTGGGACGTAATTAAAAAAGCTATAGAAAATTAGATATATGCACTTGTTGATTGAAAAGCCATTGGTAGTGTACAATACAAGTCAGGAGCAAAGAATTTATGCTAAGAGAAGCTACATTTAGGGTTTCTTCAGCGCAGCTTTTAATTTAAAAAAGCTTTGTTTTTTTGCTTCAATTTATAAAAATATGACTACTAGTGATGACATCAAAATATTAGTTGAGGATTTGCGGAAGCAAAGAGAGGCCTTGGAGAAAAGGCAGGAAAAATTAAAAAAGGAAGAATCGAATTTAATCGAAAAACTTTCCAAAGTCGCAAAACTTACAGCCGATGAAGCAAAAAAAATACTTCTTGAAGAATTGGACCATGAACTAAAGGAAGAAAAAGCAAAAAAAATCAGAGCAGCAGAGGAGCGGGTTAAAGAAGAAGCAAACGAACAAGCAGCTGAGATTTTAGCGGATGCAATGAAGCATGGAGCCACCTCTTACGTTGCAGAGTATACAGTCTCTTCTTTTGAAATGGAAAACGAAGAAGCCAAGGGACGAATTATTGGTCAGGGAGGAAGAAATATCCGGGCATTTGAGAGAGCGACCGGAGTTGAGTTGGAAATTGATGAAGGAAATGAAATCAGAATTTCTTCATTTGACGCTATAAGGCGCGAAATTGCAAAACGTGCACTCCAAATTCTTATTAAAGATGCAAGAATTCAACCATCAAGAATTGAAGAAGTGGTAAAACAAATTAAAACCCAGATGGAGGATATTTTACTGGAGGAAGGTAAAAAAATCGCCCACGAGTGCGGAGTATACAATCTTCCCGTTGACGTTTTAAAATTAATCGGTAGGTACCGTTTCAGAACTTCTTACGGACAAAATCTTGGAATTCATACAATCGAAGAAACAAAAATTGGAATTGCAGTTGCAAATGAAATAAAAGCAAATGTTGAAATAGTAAGACTTGGGTGTTTACTGCACGATATCGGAAAAGTCGTAACCGAAGAAGAAGGCACTCACGTTGAGGCGGGGGTTTCGGCACTTAAGCGCTATGGTTTTCCGAAAGAAGTTGTTGCGACGGTTGCCGAGCATCACGAGGATAAACCCTTTTCCTCAATCGAGTCTGTAGTTGTTTGGATTGCGGATGCAATTTCGGGTTCACGCCCGGGTGCACGCTACGAACCACATGAGGATTATGTAAAGCGAATGACTAAAATTGAAGAGCTGGCCAAGAATTTCCCGGGAGTCGATTCGGTTTTTGCATTCCAAGCCGGACGCGATGTCAGAATTGTGGTTAAACCGGACGAAGTGGATGACGACAATATCGTAATTTTAGCCCGTGAAGTCGCGAAAAAATTGGAAAAGGAAGCGGAATATGCAGGGCAAATTAAAGTAACAGTGATTCGCGAGGTTAGAGCTTCAGAGACAACAGCGGCAAAATAATACCAGTTGACCAACACTAAAGTATTGTTTTAAAATAGCTTTTCAGGAGACATGAAGTTCCTGAATTTTTTTGTAAATAGAAAAAGAAAAATAATTATTTGTAGTTTATTTAAGAGCCGAAAGGCTCTTTTTTTTTTGACATGGCAGAATTTGAGAAAATAATAGGGTGGCTAAAAGCAGAAGACGAGTTGTTTATGTGCGGCAATAATACAGAAAGAAGACCAACTGGAATTAAGAGCGCGGAAATTCAGCAGGTAATTAAGGGTTTTCTCGCTTCTCATGAAGGCATACCATTTACAATTCCTGAAATGTTGCCGCAACTTCCATTTGAGATTAATTCGGTAACTTGCCGAAAATATTTAAAAAGAGATAAAGATGTAAAGATAATATCCGGATCTTCACATATGAGGGTGTACAGATACGGCTCACCGGTTTCAAGGGAGGAAGGGTGTGGGTTAAGTGACTCTACGGACGATTTGGGTATACAGGCACGAGATGATTTTAACGAACTGAGTGGCAGAGGTGTACGAAACCGAAAATATACAGTAATACAACGATTTTAAAGTTTTGTTTATACCATAAATTTCGTAATTTCTTGACATTTGGCTTCGGTTGATTTATGCTTTCCAGTAAATATGACGAAGCGAGAATTAGTTGACGCAGTATCAAGAAAAGCCCACCTAACAAAAAAAGCCGCAAACGAATCGGTTGAAGTGTTTTTATCCGAAATAGGGCGAATTTTATCAAAAGGTGAAAAAGTTGTACTTTCAGGGTTCGGAACTTTTCGGGTTATTTCAATGAAAGGTAAAACCGTCAAAATTCCCAAGACCGAAAAGTTGGTTACGATTAAAGCACACAGAGCTCCAAAATTTACTCCTGGAAAAACTTTGAAAAAGCAGGTACAAAGATAAGCTTCTTAATTTTTGATTAACTTAAACAATTAGAAATTGGAAATTGTGCCGTGTATACTTGAGCCATGAAGAGAAAGATTGGTGAAGTTAAAAACGAGAAGGCAATTATAGTAAGAGAGCTTATTAAAAACTTTGAAAGTATTGAGAGGGGAAAAGGTTTAACGGGAAAAATTAAATCCCTCTATAACCCCAAAAAGAAAAAAGTAGAAGCACTCAGGGGAATTTCTTTTTCCATAGATAAAGGAGAATTAGTTGGCTTTATTGGTCCTAACGGTGCAGGTAAAACCACAACATTAAAAGTATTGTCGGGACTTTTGTATCCGACTTCGGGTTTTACTCAGGTTTTAGGTTATAACCCTTGGGAAAGAAAGAATAGCTACCTAAAAAAAATAGCAACTGTGATGGGACAGAAAAATCAGCTTTGGTGGGATCTTCCGGCAATCGATACTTTGGAGCTTAACCAGGCAATTTATGAGCTTCCACAAAACACTTATAAGGAAAACTTAAACGAGCTGACCGAACTTTTGGAAGTTAAGGATTTACTAAATACCCAGGTTAGAAAATTATCACTAGGTCAGAGAATGAAATTTGAGCTTATTGCTGCGCTAATTCATCGCCCACAAGTATTATTTTTGGACGAACCTACTATCGGTCTTGATGTTGTAGCTCAGCAAAAAGTTCGCGATTTTATACAGGATTACAATAAAAAATTTAATGCCACGATTATGCTTACGTCGCACAATATGGACGATCTTATAGACTTGGCAAAACGGGTAATTGTAATTGATAAGGGTGAAATAATATTTGACGGAAAATTGTCAGATCTGGTAAGTGGTTTTGCTAAAGAAAAAACTATAAAGCTATATTTTTCAAAAGATATTGATGTAAAAAGCCTTGAAAATATAGGAAAAGTTAAAAAATTCAGTTTTCCTCAGGCAACAATTACGGTTCCGAGGGAATCTGTGGCTTTTGCAGCGGCAGAGCTGTTGCAAAATTTCCCCATTGCTGATCTTACAATCGAAGAGGAGAACATCGAGTCGATCATAAGAAGGGTTTTTCGGGGAGAAAAAAAATGAACAAGTATCTTCAGGTAGGGAAAATTTCTTTAAGACAGGAAATTGCTTACCCCATAAATTTTATTATGTGGAGAGTGCGAAATGTAATCCAAATTCTTTTGGTTTATTTTTTATGGGATGCAGCCTTTTCATCTCCGGGAAGAATACTTTTTGGATACGATAGGGATAAAATTCTTACCTATATTTTCGGGATAATGCTTGTACGTGCATTTGTGCTCTCGTCAAAATCGATGGATGTTGCAGGAGAAATTTCCCGTGGAGAACTCAGTAACAGTTTAGTAAAACCAATAAATTATTTTAAATATTGGTTAAGTCGTGATTTGGCAAGTAAAGTATTAAATCTTTTATTTGCCACTATCGAGATCGTTGTTTTGTATTTTGTTCTAAAACCTCCGGTTTTTCTTCAAGGAAATTTATTATTAATTTTCTTATTTATGTCTTCCATAATATTTGCGATTTTACTATTCACAATTCTTTTATTTATCGTATCCTCGGTAACTTTTTGGGCACCGGAAGCAGGATGGGGAGCACACTTTTTGTTAACGGTAGTGATAGTCGAATTTTTGTCAGGCGTACTTTTTCCTTTGGATGTATTTCCTTTGGCGGTTCAAAAAATTATAAACCTTACCCCATTTCCCTACTTGGTATTTTTCCCTCTCCAGGTCTATTTGGGAAAACTTACTTCTCCAGAGTTGGTTAAAGGGTTTGTTGTTGATGCTCTTTGGCTTATTGTTTTTATGTACTTTTTAAATAAGATTTGGAAGAAAGGACTAAAAGCTTACGAAGGATATGGAAGATAAAGAAAAATTACAAATTAATAATTACAAACTACAAATTGTTGATCTGTATAAGTTGTTTATTACAAGGATAAAAAGTGTTGAATTGAAAACTTGGATCAAGCGACTGGGATTTTATATAAAGATTTGGTGGATGATGAGTAAAAATGCATTCATGATGTATTTCAATCAGAAAAGCATTCTAGCCATTTTTTTGGCAGGAAAAATTTTCAGGTTTACATTTTTTATAATATTTTTGTATTTTCTGGTTTCCGGAAGTAAAGGTTTAGCCGGGTATAATACAAATCAAATTATTTTTTTCTTTTTAAGTTTTAATGTCATTGATATAACTTCGCAGTTTTTATTCCGTGAAGTATACAGATTTCGAACGCTTGTGGTTTCGGGAGATTTGGACTTGATTTTGACAAAGCCGATAAATCCTCTATTTAGAATTCTTTTTGGAGGTGCTGACGTAATCGATTTAATAACAATTCCGCCGGTTGTTGCGGCAACCATTTATATGGGTGCTAAACTTGGTCCGAGTGCGGTTTCAGTATTTCTTTATATTCTGTTAATTATAAATTCACTTCTTATTTCAACGGCATTTCATATTTTAGTAGTGTCGATGGCGATTATTACATTGGAAATTGACCACACTGTAATGATCTTCCGGGATTTATCACGACTTGGAACGGTACCGATTGATGTATTCAAACAACCTTTGAGGGGTTTTATTACTTATGTAGCTTTGAGGGGTTTTATTACTTATGTAGTCCCGATCGGAATAATGTTATCATTTCCCGCGAAAGCATTTTTAGGATTACTGGACTGGAATTCGGTCATTGCCTCTTTTGTTTTTGGAATTACTTCAATTTTTATGACTCTTAGATTTTGGAATTTTGCTATTAAAAAGTACACTAGTGCAAGCAGTTAAAAATATGAAGCTTTTTAAAATAAAAACAGTTTTTGCTGCTTTTTCCGTAAAATTTTTGGTTAAAATTCTTGGGATCGAAATGCCTGTTGTTGCTTCCGCTACAGGACTTGCGATTAAAGACGGAAAGATGCTTTTTGTGAAATTGTCATATATAAAAGGATATGGCCTTCCTGGAGGACTGGCCAAAAAAAATGAAACACTGGAAGAAACTCTGGAGCGGGAAGTTTTTGAAGAAACTGGGCTAAAAATTGTGAAAATGAAATATTTTAAATCTTACTTCTCAAATTTCTATGGAATACCTACCCTTGCAGCTTTGTATGAAATTTCAGTTTCCGGGAAATTAAAATCTTCAAAAGAAGGAACTCCTGCTTGGATTAAACCTAACGACGTGATGGGTGAACTTGCATATTTTAATACGAAAGAAGCTGTTTTAGATTATTTGAAAATTAAAAAATGAAAAAACTTCTTGTCGTTTGCGGACCGACTGCAACCGGAAAAACGAAACTCGCTCTTTATTTGGCAAAAAAATTTA
>LBVN01000028.1 GCA_000993115.1 Candidatus Woesebacteria bacterium GW2011_GWB1_38_8b | reverse complement strand
AAAGCATCTAAATATGTTGTTGTCACAAAGTAAAATTAGTTTTTTAATTATAAGATAATTATTATGTCGCCAACTGACCCGCAATTTTTATATATGATCCTGATCTTGCCATCCCTTTTCGGGCTGACTTTACTTGGTGATGGAATAAATAAAGTTGTTCATGAGGAATCAGGGGGGATAATAAGTGTTGTTTTTGGACTGATTTTTATCGGTGTCGTAATCGCTGCTTACGTCTTTTTTGCTTCATTTTTGAAAGCTTAAAGCTTAATTTGGTTGTATAATAGGAGAAACTATGCTAATTTCGAAGCTATCGGATTATCTTCAAAAACTGGATAAAACTTCCTCGAGAATAGAAATAACTAAAATTTTGGCCGAATTATTTACCGAGTGCAGTGTTGATGAAATCGAAAAGGTTACATATTTAATCTTAGGAACAATTGCCCCCCGCTATAAAAATATTGTTTTTAATATTGCCGACCGGATGATGGTACGGGCGATTGCAAAAGCTTACGAAGGGGAAATCGAGGATGTACAAGCGTTATATAAAAAAATCGGGGACCTTGGAAAAGTAGCTTCTGATTATGCAAAAGACAATAATCTGAATGATAAAAATAAAAAACTTACAGTCACGGAAGTTTTTGATTATTTGGTTGTTATTGCCAACGACGAAGGTGAGGGAAGTCAGGAAATGAAGGTTGATAAAATGGCCGAACTTTTAAAAAAAGTCGATTCGGATAGTTCCAAATATATTGTCCGCTTTACGCTCGGGAAGCTTCGTCTTGGATTTTCAGATAAAACTATTTTGGATGCGCTTTCATGGATGGAAACCGGGGGGAAAAGTAAAAAGAATCAACTGGAAGAAGCGTATAACATTATTCCCGATGTTGGACTTTTGGCAAAACACGTCAAAGAGGGGGGGATAGATAAAACAGTAAAGGAAATATCTGCAATTGTCGGAGTCCCACTTTTACCAATGCTGCCGGCACGGCTTAAAAGCCCGACCGAGATGATTGAGAAAATGAGCGAAGTTGCCGTTGAGCCAAAATATGACGGACTCCGCATTCAGATTCATTATAAAAGTCGTGGGTTTGAAGACGGCTCAAAAGTTAAAGCTTTTACCAGAAATTTAAACGAAACATCTTGGATGTTTCCCGAGCTTGAACATTTAGAAAAATTTGTAAACGCAAAAGAGGCGATATTTGATTCCGAAGCGGTTGGTGTTGATGAAGCGCGAAAAACAATGGCGAATTTTCAGACAACGATGACCAGAAGACGTAAACATGATATTGCTGAAATTTCAAAAAAGGTAGGAATTAAATTTTGTATTTTTGACTGCCTGTATAAAGACGGAGAAAGTATAGCCGGGAAAACTTATCTGGAGCGTCGGAAGGTGTTAGCTAAAACGCTTAAAGATTCGGCAATTACAAAACTTGTTGAATATGAAATAACTAAAAGTCCTGATGATATAAATCACCTCATGAGAAAAAATTTGGGAGACGGGCTTGAGGGAATAATTGTAAAACGCACAGATTCAAAATATGTTGCCGGGCGTACAGGCTGGCGTTGGGTGAAAATGAAAGAGGAGGAAAGCTCCAAGGCAAAGCTTTCCGATACGATTGATGCGATTGTAATGGGATATTACCGCGGGAAAGGGAAAAGAACCGACTTTGGAATAGGTGGTTTTTTGGTAGGGATTAGGGATGAGAATGAGGGTGGAAAAGAGATTGGACAAATTAAAACGCTTACTAAAATCGGGACAGGTTTGACCGATGATCAATTCAGAGAACTTAAAAATCGCCTTAAAAACCTGGAAACTAAAGAAAAACCAAAAGAGTATGGGGAGGTTGTTAAAATTTTACTTCCTGATGTGTGGGTGACTCCGTCATTAGTAGTTGAAATTGCAGCTGATGAAATTACAAAAAGCCCAAATCATTCAAGTGGTTATGCCCTTCGGTTTCCAAGACTCGTGAAGTTCAGGGATGATAAAAGTACAGATAGGGCGACTTGTTTAGATGAAATTGAAAGCCTTTTCAAACTTCAAAAACGATAATATTATGGGTAATCTAAAAGCGTATAATTTAATACCAGCTTGTTGCAGATATTATTTTTTGCAGAACAAACAACAAAACCGCTTATTTGTGTGTTCTGCGATAAACGATTATTTATGAATCTGTACGAATAACTGTTTGTTTTCCTTCAACAACACTAGCCCCTGTTATATCTGTTGAGTTTACCCGATTTTTAAGCTGCAGCACAACACTTTTGGTTGATGTCGTGATCCTAAACACATCTCCTCCTTCTGGCTGGATTACACCTTCAATGAAAGCTCTTGCAACAGGACAAATATCGTTATAACCCACCCCTCCACAAAAACCTTGTTCATCACCCGGTTTTTTGCACAAAGTGTCTGCTGGGCCGCAATAAACTCGAATTTCAGTCGTATTTGACATACTAGCGGGTTGCATTTTACTGTGTGTGTGAATAAGTCAATTTTGAAGCATTATCTGATATTATGGTTAGATGGATGTGGCAAACATTGGTCTTACACAGAAGGAGGCGCTTAGCAAATTAGCTCAGTTCGGAGGCAACGTAATTCCCGAGAAAAAGCCACCGAGTGTGCTTGCGATTCTTTTATCACAAATTAAAAATCCATTAGTATATCTGCTTTTAATTTCTGCTGCAGCCACTTTTCTTATCGGACATTACTCGGATACTTTTATCATCGCGCTGGCGGTATTTATTAACACGGTTTTGGGTTTTGTCCAGGAAAGAAAAGCCGGTAAAGCCCTTTACGAACTGAAAAAAATGATTGCACCTGTCTGCGATGTAGTCCGCGACGGCAAACTTACAACCATAAATGTTTCAGATTTGGTTAGCGGAGATGCCGTGTATATTACCCAGGGAGATAAAGTACCCGCTGACGGAAAAATTCTATCAGCCAACAGGTTGTTTGTTGACGAAGCAATATTAACAGGAGAATCAGTCGCAATTTCAAAAAAAGAACAAGATGAAGTTTTTATGGGGACGATTGTGACTTCGGGAACGGCGTATTTTACTGTTGAAAAAACAGGAGCTAATACACAAATGGGAAAGATCGCCCAAAGCGTAGAAAAGCAAAAAGACAAAACTCCGCTTATGCGTCAACTGACTTATTTTTCAAAACAACTTGTTTTAATTGTAGTTGGACTGGCGTGTTTTGTACTGTTTATTGGATTATTAAAAGGACAAGCGTTTGTCGAGATGCTTTCTACAGCAATTGCATTGGTGGTTTCAGCAATTCCTGAGGGGCTGTTAGTGGGACTGACGGTGGTTTTGGCAATCGGGATGCAGCGAATTCTTAAAAGAAAAGGACTGGTAAGAAACCTAGCGTCCGCAGAAACTTTAGGTGGCGTTACGACCATTTGTGTTGACAAAACAGGCACTCTTACTCAGGGAAATTTAAGAGTCGTAGGATATTCTGGAAACGGAGATGAAATTGCAAAACAATTTATGCTTGCAAACGATCTTGACGATCCTCTTGTGATTTCGGCTCACGCTTGGGCAATGAATAGGCTTAAAGTTGACGATGTAGAATTGTCAAAATTATTAGCAAAACACGAAGTTGTTGACAGAATTCCATTTTCACCTACTGAGCGTTTTTTTGCCTCATTAAACGAATTTGGAGATCAAAACATACTTTTTGTTAATGGAGCCCCCGACCACTTACTTAGTTGGTGCAAAATGGAAGAAAGTGCGAGAAAAAACATATTGGCAGAAATCGACGAAAAATCTTCTCAGGGAATCAGGGTCGTAGGACTCGCAAAAAAAGTTTTTCCGAAACACAAAAGAGAAATCGGAAAACAAGATACAAGAGACAATCTTGTTTGGGTTGGAATGCTGTATTTTAACGACCCCGTGCGCGAAGGTGTAGAGGTGACTTTAGAAAAAGCAAAAAATGCGGGGATACGTCCGATAATAATAACAGGAGATTATCCAAAAACTGCGATTTCGGTCGCGAACAGCCTTGGTCTTAATATTTCCGATAAGAGTGTAATAATTGGGTCTGATTGGCAAAAAATGAGTAAAGACCAGAAGCGAAATGCCCTAACTAACGTGGTACTTTTTGCCAGGACGTCTCCGGATCAAAAACTTTCAATTGTTGAAGTTTTAAAAGAAAACGGAGAAGTGGTTGCAATGATGGGTGATGGGGTCAATGACGCTCCGGCGTTGAATAAGGCAGATATTGGTATAGTTGTTAACGAAGCAAGCGACGTCTCAAAAGAAATCGCAGATTTAGTACTTTTGGATTCAAATTTTGATACGGTAATGGCTGCTATAGAAGAAGGGCGGGGGATTTTTGAAAATATCAGAAAAATTGTACTTTATCTTATGAGTACTGCGTTTAATGAAATAATTGCCGTTGGCGGGGCGGTTCTAATGGGGTTTCCGATACCAGTGAGTGCGGCGCAAATTCTTTGGATAAATATTGTTACGGACGGTTTCCCGGATTTGGCACTTACAGTTGAACCCAAAAGAAAACATTTAATGAAAGAAAACCCCAGAAACGTAACTGAAAAGATTGTAACAAATTGGATGAAAGCACTCATTGCTGTTATTAGTATGGTATCGGGGATTTTGGCGCTGGGATTGTATGTTTATGTATTTCGCAAACACGGCGATTTGACGCTGGCGCGTTCTGTAGGATTTATTACTTTAGGCATTAATTCTCTACTATACGTATTTTCAGTTAGGACTCTGACTAAACCCATGTGGATTGAGAAATTTACTGAAAATCCGTGGTTGCTGATCGCTGTCGGGTTAGGTTTAGTGCTTCAAGTGCTGCCATTTGCAACCAGCTGGACCAGAGAATTTTTTGGTGTAAGTACAATACCTTTCGAGTTGATAGTTCTGACTGTGGGTTTAAGTTTGGTTACAGTGCTGATTATCGAAGTAATAAAATATCTGATAAGGAGGGTTTTTATGTACAATGTTAAAGGGTATTGATTATATTTAATTAATCAAACCAATTTTGTAATAATCTCAAAAATCAAAAAGAGGAAATATATTGTAAGCAGGAAGAAACCTTCGATTCTTGAAATCTCACTTCTGCTTTTTACAAAATGAGCAAAAACCAATACGGCAATAGTGAAAAAGAAAATACTTACCATAAACAACTGAGTCTCAATTATTTTTATTGGATAGATCAGGCCTAATATTGCTATAATCAGCGAATTTGTTGTTGCGCTTCCCAAAACATTACCCCCAATCAGTGCAGTATCCTTTTTCCTTATGGCAGTAATTGCGAGAGTAAGTTCGGGAAGATTTGTTCCGATTGAAAAGACTAGAATCCCGACCAAAAGAAGAGGAAGTTTTATCGTTTCTGCAATGTATACAGCTGACTCAACAGCCATTTTGGAAGATATTGCGACAATTGCGAAGGAGCCCAGGAAAACAAATAAGTGTTTGAGGATTTTGCCATTTTTTTCAGGTTCTTCAGTGGTAGATCTCAATTTGTGCCTATCGCGGTAAACCTTTGTGATATAAAAGCCATACATTACTAAAACAATAATCGCATCAGCCCTTCCGAAATAGTTATCATAAAAGAGTGCCAGGGGGAAAAAAAGAATAAAAGTAGTTACGAATAAATCGTTTTTTGTAAAGTTTGAATCAACCCCGACTTTTCCCGAGATAAAAGCGGTCAATCCGGTTACAAGTGTAAGAAGTACTATGGTCGCACCGATGAGATTACCCAGCGAAAGCTGGGGTGTTTTATCAAGCGCCGAATTAATTCCGATTAAAAATTCAGGGATGGATGTTGCAACCCCCAGTATTAAAAAGGCAATAACAAATGCGTTCCACCTTAAAACATTTGCAATAATTGTTAAGTGTTTAATTGCGACCTGGGCAAATTTACTGACAAAAAGAAGGCTAAGAACCAAACAGACTAAAAATATTAAAAAGACCATATTAAATACTAGCCTGAATAATAGAGTGCTTTCAACAAGAGGATACGATTGCGCAGTATTGACGCTAAAACATTTTTTTGAAAAGATAAAGAGGTGGGATGAGTCCCGCACAAAAATTGCCATGTATTATGTTTACGTAATACAAAGCACACTAACACTTGAAATTTATGTTGGATATACTAGTAAACTTAAAAAAAGGCTAGTACAACATAATACACAAAAAAGTTTTTCAACTAAAAACAAAGGAGTTTGGAGACTGGTATATTATGAAGCATATAGAAACAAAGAAGACGCAATGACTAGGGAAAAAAGATTAAAAAATTATGGACAAGCACTGAACGAATTGAAGAAGAGGATTAGATATAGCATTTCAATTTAACGGGGAAGGAGTCCCACACCAATTGAGCATCTGGTTTTTCAAAATATAAATCAAAATATGTTTAACAAAAAACTTGACAATATAGTTATAAATATTATAGAAGTTTACTCAAAACCAGTTATGAATATTTTATGCTCATTTGGTGTGGGAGGGGGTGAAATAGATTAATGGATGAAAAAACAAAAACAGTAGTTGGAGGATTAGCAAAATCAACGGCGGGCGCATTGGCTTATGTACTTGGACCTATAACAGGTGTTTTGTTTTATGTTATAGAAAAAGATCCGTTTGTTCGCTTTCATGCAGCTCAATCGGTCGTAGTTTTTGGTTTACTTTTTGTCTTGCAGTGGGCATTAACGATGACAATAGTGTTGGTTTCTCTGGTGCCACTGCTTTCAATAATTGCTTTTGTACTCTGGCTGGTTTTAATTTACAAAGCCTGGATGGGGGAAGAGTGGGAAGTACCGGTTTTGGGAGCGTATGCCAGAAAGTTACTCAAGAAAGTGAAATAGAATTTAGGTAGTAGGTTATAGGTGTTAAGTTTTAGGTTAAAAAGTTTTTCTGCCCGAATTTTTTCCATGGAAGAAAAAAGAAGGTGGATGGTTGAAAAAATAAGAGTTGATTATGGCTTCGATGCTTCGTTGGTTTTAGAGATTCTTCAGAAAGTTCCCCGACATAAATTCTTACAGAAAAAATATTGGAAAAATGCCTACGATGACGCACCTGTTTCAATTGGGTTTGGTCAGACAATGAGCCAACCTTATACTGTGGCATTTATGACGTATTTAATATCAAGAAAATCTCACGTTGGAAAAGCTTCACGAGGTAAAGTTTTGGAAATTGGGACCGGGAGTGGATACCAGGCTGTAGTTTTATCATATTTTTTTGATGAAGTTTATACAGTTGAAATAATTCCAGAGTTGGCAGAAAAAGCAAAAAATACTCTGAAAAAACTTAATTACGAAAACGTGTTTGTACGCACAGGAAGTGGGGAATGGGGTTGGAAAGATAAAGGTCCCTTTGATGCAATCATGATTACGGCCGGAATTGAAAAAGTTCCCGGGGAATTATTTAATCAGCTGAAAGTTGGAGGAGTGTTGGTTGCACCTGTAGGAGAAGGGGAAAAGGTGATGACCAGGTTTACCAAACTTAAGAAACTGGGAAAAAAAGAAATTAAAGTTGAAGAATTTGGTAAGTTTAATTTCGTTCCGTTTGTAAAACACGATTGAGAAAATTAAGGTATTATTGTTACTTCGCAATATTTATTCCTTGAAACAAAGGACAATTTCTACAAACAGGATTTGTTCTGTTCGGCACTTGGCAAGTTGCGATAGCCTCTATCGGAGGAGAACCTTGCCGTAAAGATACAAGTACAAAAAACCTAAGCTCTCGAATGTTATGTGAATGAGGACAATTTTCAGGTACATTTGAGAGTATAGACTGTTCAAGCTCCAATTGGTCAAAGAGATTAATCATAGAAGGTATTCTACACTGTTATGTAAATATTTCTTGAGGTGAAGGGGAGACGACACCTCTTGAGATTTTCTAAATAATAAGCCTTCTTATTCGCCTGGAAGTTATTTTGTTAATTTACCTTCAAAGAATAACTGGGTAATTCCGAGTCTGATACCCTCATCAATCGGCGGTTATGCCCACATGCTCAGCAAATAGGTGACTCGGACATAGGTGAATCGCATTGGGATGTTGCCTTAGGTTCGGAGTTATTCGATCGTGGATGTATTTTTATTAAAATTGTGGCTAATAAGTTTGGACAACCAGCCGGTCTAACGCCTCGTGCAACTGATTTAATTTTTTCAAGTAAACCATTTTTGGGACGGCCTCCATTTGCGTCCTCGATTAATTTTTTGACCTCACTTGTTACTGTAACACCACCTTTTTCCATTTGCGTGATTGTAAGGTTAGATTATTCTGTTTGTCAAGCATTCGTTGTATTCTCCGTAGAAATCCGACACTTCTGAAGTAAAATATGGAGGTGTTAAGTACAACTAAGATAACAATGGCTTGGGAATTGTTTGAAGCTGGG
>LBVN01000027.1 GCA_000993115.1 Candidatus Woesebacteria bacterium GW2011_GWB1_38_8b | reverse complement strand
TTATCCATTTAGAGTTACTCACTCGGTTCCTGACACGTGCGGATTTGCAATTGATACACCTGACGGAAGGATATTCCATGTACCTGAGCACAAAATGGACCAAAATCCCGTTGACGGGAAAGGGTTTGACACAGAGCGTGCAAAAAAATTGTCCGAAAAAGAAGTTTTGTTTTTGGCATCTGACTGTTTGGGTTCGAATAAACCTGGATATTCTCCAAACGAGCGTTCAATTGAAGATAAGATGCTTGAAATTGCAAAAACCGCAAAGAACAGAATTTTTGCAACCGCTATCTCTTCAAACATAGGGCGATTTCAGCAGATGATTAGGGTTGCGAAAAATACAAACCGAAAAGTTATTTTTGTCGGACGCTCCGTCCAAAAGAAAGCAGAGATGGCAAATAAATTGGGTTATTTGGATTACGAGGATTGCGTAATTGGGCTTGGAGAAGCGAAAAAACTTTCTAAAAGTAATTTGTTTTATATTGTTGCCGGCTGCTACGGCCAAGCCGGAAGTTCGGTTTACAGAATCGCAACGGATGCTCACGAGAAAGTCTGGGTTGAAGAAGGTGACATGATGATTTTTTCGGCCGATCCGGCTCCTCCTTATACAAAAGAAAGCGAAGATTTTGTAGTTGATGAGCTTATAGATCGCGGAGTCGATGTCCATTATTACGACTTAAATGAAGGATTATATGTTTCCGGACACGGTTGCCAAAATGACATTTTGGAGCTTTTCAAAATTACTAATCCAAAATACTTCATTCCGATAGGAGGCACAATTCGCTTTATGAATGCGTATAAAAAACTGGCTGTTGCAAATGGTATTGAAGAAAATCGTGTAATGCTTCTTAAACCCGGAGATAATATAAGCTTAAATAACGGTCAGGCAACAAAAGGCCAAAGAATTGCGACGAAAGAAATTTTGGTTCACGGACTTGGTGTTGGAGATATAGGGAAAGTTGTTTTGGGCGATAGGGCAGTTTTGGGAAATGAGGGAGTTGTAGTTGTTGTTATAAAAGTTGACAGCGGTGGAAGAATGGTTGGAAACCCTCAAATTAAAAGCCGAGGATTTGTTTTTGAAAAATTAGGCAGCGGACTTTTGCGTGATGCAGAAAAAAGATTGGTAAGACAAATCGGTAAACCGGGGAAATTAAACCAAAAAACAATTGAACAAACTTCACTTGATTACTTGGAAAACTTTCTCTTCCAAAAAATCGGTCGCCGCCCCATGATTCTTCCTGTAATTGTTGAGGTTTAAACAGCTAATTAGGCTATACTTAAAAATATGAGCGAATTGGGTGTTGACCTTGATGCTGGGTATCCTAGCAAATACGCTACGATTATTTTGGCTGCTGAGAGATTGAAAAATAATAACCACACGGGGTTTAATTTGGATGAGGATGACATGGCTGGTGTTATTCAAGACGCGCTAGATTCTAGTTTTGAACTCAGATTGGCAGAAACAGGTCTAGACAACAGATTAATTTTAGGAGAACCTGAAATGGAATTTATTACTGAGGGTAGAGGGATAGAACGAAAAACTCAGGCAGCTATGCACATTAGTGGTCATCAAAGCCGAGCAAGAGCCTTTGGCCTAGGGAGAAGAGAAGCGGAGTTTGATATTAATTACACTTTTTACAATAAAGATGGTGGTGGGATAAGTGCTCTACCGGAAAGATCATCAACTCCTAATGAAATAGCTCCAGAGATAGTGGAAATGTTTAGTGGAACCAATATTGAGAAAACCATTTCTGAAATTGTAGAAGAACAGCTATCTTCTATGGGGACTCAAGTCAAAGTGCTCACAATGCGTATTAACGAGGACGGCTTGGAGGTGCGGGTTCAGAGGGAATACCCTGTTGGCAATTTGAATCAAGTCGAACCTGAGATAACTGAAATGGAAGCGGAAAAAATTATTCCGGAGGATGTGCAAATAGGGTTTGAAGAAGGTCAATTGCCAGTGGAAGACGAGAAATCTCCTGAAGTTACAAAATCAGTAGAGGCCTACCATACTGAACTGGCTCGATTAGAAAAGGAACTGTATGAGCAGCTAGAAGCCGTTGTAGAAGATGCGGGTGATTGGAATTTAGTTCAGGATACAGGGGAAAAGCTTGAGGCTCATAAGGCAATGAGCCCTGACGAGTACGGGAAATCTAAGGTTCCAACCCGTACAACACCAGTTGAGGTGAAAAAACCTGTAGAACCGTCCCCGATTGAACCAGCTAAAAAAGAAGATGTTGAGAAGTTGGCGGTTTGTACCCCAGATGAAATTCGCGATGGGGCGGAATTTGCGGAATTAATAAGTTCAAAAGAGGGAAATGATGTACGATATATCCTTATTTGGGGTAAAGACGGAAAACTTTACTTTGAAGAGACGGATAGGGAAGGGACAAGATATAGTAGACTCGAAACAAAGAAAGTAAAAAGTTATATAAATCTGGATGATCTAAACCGTTATGTTGACAGAAACCTTCAAAGTTTTGCTGGGAATAAAAAGAACGATAATCTTACAATTCAGCGACATTTGCCAATTTTTAGAAATCTTACAATAGAAGAAACTTTGGAGCGAGATAGGTTGGAGTTTGAAAAAAGCGATGTTGATAAGAAACATAAGACATATTCTGCAAAAGACAATACACCACTAACAAAAGATATATCTGCGCTTAGGCACCGACATAAGGGGAGAAAGCAAGCATTAGAAAAAATCGAGTCGGAAAGAGGCTACGATTCGTTAGAAATTACAAGAAGCACGTTGGATGATTTATTAGACGCTGAAGCAAATTACAATGAATTCAATAAATCGCCAATTCATGCCAATGACCCAAAACGCCAGTCTGTTTTTGGACCGTCAGTTACCGAAAGAAGACGTAAATACGCAAAATTACTTGATAGCACCATTGAGAAACATCGTACTTCACTTTTGGCTGCTTTTATGGAAATTGACCAGGGAATGGATGGTCGGAAATGGTCAAACGATGAAGATCAACTCATGTATTTAGAGAATCAAAGTAAAAAGACGGAACTGTTTCAAGAAAGATTGAGGAAAGATAAGTTTGAAAAATTAAGTCCCGAAGAAAAAGTGGTTGCATTAAAGCAATTTGATAAACTTTTGAAAGAAAGGGTAAATATATTAGGTGTAAGAACCTCCAAGGAAATTGAAATTGAAAAGGAGCAAAACAGGCAAAAAAGGATAGAAACTGAGAAGTTAAAAATCGAAAAAAATAGAAATAAAAAATCTCAACAAACTAGAAAGGAACAAGTAGCTAATCTAGTTCCTGAGTTGGTAGTGAATACAACAGCCCGGTCTCCCGTAAGTATTGAAACAGGAAATGTAAAGTTTGAAAGTAAAGTTAAAGTTCCGCAGGAAATTATTGAAGCGAGCCGAGCAAATATATCTGGAAAAGTTGCCACCGAAGTTGATAGATTTTTTATTACTCCCCACGCAGACAGGCTTGTATTGCAGTTTGTAGAAAATGGTCAAGTTATTTATCACTTTGTCCGAATTAGAAGGCCAAACAGGAATGGTGAAGGGCAATATGAACTCCGTTATTTTGAACTGACCGAGGACGGTCAAATAAAAAGTGATCCCAAAAAAGACGTAAATCCACTGAATGAGGATGGGGTGGATGGCGCATTTTTGCGTGCATATGAATATTTTCAAAGAAGGCAAAACGAAGGTTCTATTACAGCACTGGGTTTGGTGGACTTGGGTGAAGTATTCATAAAAAGGTTGGCAGAGTTAAACAATAAACTTGTAGAACAAAACAGACAAAGATTATAAAAACAACATAAGAGGTAATTCCGGTACTCAAAAGTGCTTCATAATGGTGCGGGTTCAATTAGTATAAATTTCTAGGTATAATGAATTCTTAGGGATTTTATGGCAAAAAAACACAGAAGAAAATTAAAGTCGAAAAAAACGCTTCGTCCGAAATTGAAAACGGCGACAATTTATTCAATTGTCCAGATTTCTTTTTATTCTTTGGCTGCGCTGGTTATTATTTCATTTTCAAGACAAGGCCTGATTTTAGCTAAGGTTAACGAATATTTGATTTATCTTTTTTCCTGGTGTGCAATATTTTTGCCTTTTATTTTTGCATCATTCGGGCTTTTGGTTTCAAAACTTCGTACTCCACTGGGCTCTCCGAACGTGATTGTCGGTAATGTAATTTTCGTAATTTCCGTAATGGCACTATCAAGGGCTGGAATTTTGGGGAGAGAAGCTTGGGGAGGAATTGAAACATTAATAACAGGATTTGGAGCGTTTGTTGTTTTTTTTGCATCCATGGTCGTTGGTCTCGTCATAATGTTTAATACTTCGATTGACCATGTTGCGACACTGTTTTTGAAATATTTCAAACAATTCGGACTTCGTGGGAAGATGCCTGGGAAACTAAAATCCAAATTAAATATTCCTGCATTTGGGATGAAGAAGGACCTCAAAGTCTACGGCGAAAATGCAAATAATCCGCAAGGAAAAGCTGGTGTTAGACCATCAGATATAAAACAACCGGAAATTCTTGAACAGAAATTAGTCAGCAACCTTCCGAATGAAGATAGGGTTTGGATATACCCGGATGTTTCAATTTTAAGCGATGCTGTAAGTGGAAAAGCCGACCGCGGGGATATAAAAGGAAATGCGGATATAATCGAGCACACACTTGAATCTTTTGGTGTAACTGCCCAAGTGGTTGAGGTAAATTTAGGGCCTGCTGTAACTCAGTATGCTTTGGAGGTTGCACTTGGAACTAAACTTTCAAAAATCACAGCTCTTGAGAAAGATATGGCAAGAGCGCTTGCTTCGCCGACGGGGACCATTAGGATCGAGGCTCCGATTCCCGGAAGAAGTTTAGTGGGAATTGAGTTTCCAAATAAAGCTCCGGAATTTGTACCTTTCAGAAAAATGATTGAATCGGATCCTATGCGCGAAAAGCCAAGTAAACTTGCAGTGGCATTAGGCTTGGACGTTTCGGGAAAACCGATAGTTGCTGATTTAGCAAAAATGCCACACGTTTTGATTGCCGGACAAACCGGGTCGGGAAAATCAGTCGCAATAAATACATTTCTTTCATCAATGCTTTTCCGCGCTTCCCCTTCTGAAGTCAAGCTTATTTTAGTTGATCCGAAGCGTGTTGAGCTGACTTCGTACAACAATATCCCGCATTTACTTTCCCCTGTGATAGTAGAGCCTAATAAAGTAATTTCGGCCCTGCGTTGGTTGATGGGAGAAATGGACAGGCGTTATAAATTATTTGCCCAGTCGGGAGTAAGAAACATTGACGCCTATAACGAAATGTCGGGATTTCAGGCTCTTCCTTATATAGTTTTATTTATTGATGAGTTGGCAGATATAATGCTTTTTTCACCGGTTGAAGTTGAAGATGCGATCACAAGGATTGCCCAGATGAGCCGTGCAACCGGAATTCATATGGTATTGGCTACTCAGCGGCCTTCGGTTGACGTCATAACAGGCCTTATTAAAGCAAACATCCCCTGCCGAATTGCTTTTGCCGTTGCTTCGCAAGTTGACTCAAGGGTAATTTTGGATGGACAGGGAGCGGAAAAATTACTCGGACGGGGAGACAT
The DNA here is from genome assembly GCA_000993115.1 of Candidatus Woesebacteria bacterium GW2011_GWB1_38_8b. Lineage (GTDB taxonomy): Bacteria > Patescibacteriota > Microgenomatia > UBA8517 > UBA8517 > GWC1-37-12b. The sequence goes on along the minus strand of LBVN01000027.1, from coordinate 7,457 downwards.
GCTTTACCTTCCACCCGATCAGGCAAAACCGCTTCGTATTCAGGGAGCTTTCATTTCCGATAAAGATACAAACTCACTCGTTTCATTTTTGAAAAACCAGGGCGTGCAGCCTCAATATACCGAAGAGGTTACTTCAATGCCAAGACCTGGTGCCTCAATGGTTCCGGGAATGGACGGTGAGGTTGACCAGCTTTTTAAGGATGCTGTCACAATTGTTTGCCAATACGACAAGGCATCGTCATCACTTCTTCAGAGAAGACTTTCTGTCGGATATGCCAGAGCGGCACGAATAATGGACCAGCTTGAACAAGCTGGAGTAATTAGCCGTCCGGAGGGCTCGAAACCCCGCGAAGTACTAATAAAAAGCCCCGAAGAGGTTTTTGCAAAAAGTGAAGCTTCAGAAGATTCTGTTGTCTCATAATTTTATTTAAATGATTACTGTAGGAAATTTTATTAAAGAAAAACGTATTGCCAAAAAATTGTCCCGTAAGAAACTTGGAGAGCAAACAAGAATTAAGGAAAGCTTTATTGCGGCAATTGAAGAAGAAAAATGGGAAAATCTACCGGAAAAAACGGTAGTTTCGGGATTTATTAAAAGCTTAGCGGGTGCTTTGGAATTAAGCGTTAACCAAGCGGTTGCGCTTTTTAGGCGGGATTATCCCCAAATCCCAGTTAAGCTAAACCCAAACCCGGATTTGCCAAGTAAATTTGTTTGGAGCCCGAGACTAACATTTGTGACAGGGAGCATACTTGTCGTTTTGGCAGTAAGCATATACTTGTTTTTTCAATATTTTAGTTTTGTCAGAGCTCCAAAACTGGACGTTATAAGCCCAACCGATAATCAAATTGTTAATTCAAAAACTTTGCATGTATCCGGAAAAACCGATGATGAAGCAACTGTTATTGTAAATAATCAACCCGTGGTTGTTTCGGAAGACGGAAATTTTGAAACGGAATTGGAGGTTGATGAGAAGACGGAAAAAGTTGAAATTAAGTCCAGGTCGCGCTCCGGAAAAGAAACTGTTGTTGTGAGAAATATTGATGTTAAGTTAGAATAGTAGTTCATGGACGGAGTTCAAAAAATATTGGTGGTTGTTATAGTGTCTTTGACGGTTTTACTGGTAGTGGTTGGAGTTCAGGTTTTTTTAATTATTACTGATTTGAGAAAAGCTGTTAAACGTCTAAATGGAATTCTGGAGGACTCTGTTTTGGGAGGCGGGTTGATCAGGCCGGATAAACTCTCGGGAGTTTTGGAGTTATTTAAAAAGACTAAAAAGCTGGGTAAACATGGAGACGTGGATTTTAAATCAGGGGACCAATTTCGCGATACATATTAACTGTTAGATTTGTGCCTTCTTAGATTGTATAATTGACCTCATGAATAAAGTCAGCGCAAGCGAAGTCCGCGAAAAATATATTAAATTTTTTGGAAGTTCTCCGAGAAGCCATGCTGAAATTAAACCCGCCCCATTGGTTTTGGAAGATGATCCCACAACCCTTTTTACATCAGCAGGAATGCAGCCACTCGTACCGTATTTATTAGGGGAATCTTATCCCGCAGGAAAAAGACTTGTAAACTCCCAACCATCGATTAGGCTTGGCGATATTGAAGAGGTTGGAGATAATCGTCACACAACTTTTTTTGAAATGCTTGGGAATTGGTCATTGGGAGATTATTTTAAGAAAGAACAACTTCCCTGGATCTATGAATTTTTTGTTAGTGAATTGGGCTTAGCAAAAGAAAAATTATGGGTTTCAGTATTTGAAGGCACCCCCGAAGTTTCGAAAGATAACGAATCTTATGAGATTTGGAAAAAACTTGGTATCCCAGAGGAAAAGATATTTTATTACAGCGCGAAGAAAAATTGGTGGTCAATGACAGGAACGCCTGAAGAGATGAATGTGGGACACATTGGAGGGCCGGATTCCGAAGTTTTTTATGATTTTGGAATTGAATTAGGAATGCATGAAAAGTCCGCTTTCAAAAATGAAAAATGCCACCCCAACTGTGATTGCGGAAGATTTTTAGAAATCGGTAATTCTGTTTTTATCGAGTATAAAAAGGTTGGAGAAAATAAATTAGAGGAACTTCCGCAAAAAAATGTAGATTTTGGCGGTGGACTTGAAAGAATTACTGCAGCCGTTAATGGTATGCCTGATGTTTTCAAAATAGATATGTTTTCTGGAATAATTGCGAAGTTGGAGAAAAAGTTTGATGTTGAATATGGGAAAGATGAGGAAATGGACAGAAGCTTAAGAATCGTTGCCGAGCACACCCGCGCAGCAAACGCACTAATTACATCAGGAATTGTTCCATCGAATAAAGCACATGGTTATGTACTGCGAAGATTAATAAGAAGAGCCCTGATGCACGCAAGAAAAGTTTCGGACTCGAAAGATATTTCTTTGTCTTTTGTCGATCTTTCCAAATTTGGAATTCCGATTGAGCTAAAACCTGAAGATTACGTGCAGAAAGTGTTGGATGAGGAAACCGAAAAGTTCAAAACCGTAATGGATTCAGGGATTAAAAAACTTTCAACGATGGTTAAAAATAACCAGAAAATATCTGGAGATGTTGCATTTGATCTTTATCAAAGTTTTGGGTTTCCCCTAGAATTAACCTTGGAAGCGCTTGAAAGTGAGGGGCTGAAATTTTCCGATAGTGACAGACAGCTTTTTGAGGCAGAATTTGAGAAACACAAAGAACAATCAAGGACTACTTCTGCCGGAGTTTTTAAAGGCGGGCTTGCAGACCAGTCATCTGAAGTTGTTAAACTGCATACCGCCACACATTTACTTTTGGCGACCCTCCGAAAAGTTTTGGGAGAACAGGTTGTTCAAAAAGGACAAAATATAACAAAAGAGCGTTCACGTTTCGATTTTCCCCACCCCCAAAAACTTACGGATGAGGAAGTTGGAAAGGTTGAAAAGGAGATTAATGAAGTGATTGATAAAAAATTACCTGTAAAGTTTGAAGTAATGCCAAAAGAAGATGCACTAAAAACAGGCGCTATACACGCGTTTAATGAAAAATATGCGGATACGGTTAAGGTCTATTATGTTGGTGAGAACTTGGAAAATGCAGTAAGCCGTGAATTTTGTGGCGGACCTCATGTCGGAAACACAAGTGAAATCGGACATGTTAAAATAAAAAAGCAAGAGAAAATCGGAAGTGGACTGATGAGAGTGTATCTTGCGCTAGATAATTAACATTTAACAATTTTTCTACATTCGAATTTCGATTTTAGAATTTCGGATTTTGCCTTATGGATTTCAAGAGTTTTCTGCCCAAAAAAGACGAAAAGAATACCTATGAGTATTTTTGGTCTTTGATAATCGAACCCGGTTGGGTTCAGGCGGGAATTTGGAGAATCGAAAGAGATGAGGCTCAGGTTAACTTCAGCGGAATGCCCGTTGCTTGGGGAAGCGATGAAGACTTAATTACTTCAGCCGACTCGGCGCTTTCTGCATCTGTTCAAAATCTTCCCGATGAAACCCCGGAACCAACGAAAACAGTATTCGGTGTCGTTTCCTCATGGGTTGAAGGTGGCCAAATAAAGGCAGACTATTTGGATAAAATTAAGATAATTTGTACCGAACTTTCCCTAAAGCCGGTGGGTTTTGTAGTAATCTCCGAAGCCGTTGCACATTTTGTTAAAAGTGAAGAAGGAAGTCCGCTTTCCGCAATAATTGTCGGGGTTTATAAGGAAAATATTGAACTATCTGTGTTTCAGCTGGGGAATTTGCTAGGCACAACTAAAATTTCCAGAAGTGTATCAATTGTTGATGATATTACCGAAGGACTCACCCGTTTTTCAGGATCTAACAATCTCCCCTCAAGGTTTATTATGTACGATGGACGCGAGGGAGAGTTAGAAGAGGCGAGGCAAGCTCTTTTGAAGGCTAATTGGGAGGATCATTCCAATTTAAAATTTTTACATACCCCGAAAGTCGACCGATGTTGGTGAAAGCAAAAAAGACGATTTGTCTTCTGAAAAACCGGATGTTGCTCCAAGTGCGGAATCTTTTGGATTTACAATTAATAAAGACTTGTCCCAAACTATTGAGCAGGCTCCTTTAGAAGATGAGCAAATATCAGAGCCCGATGATAGCCATAGTAACGTTGAACCAGTTCATAACTTTACTGAGGAAATTCGTAAAGATATACCCAGGCCGGTTAAAACAAAGCGGTTTAATTTCCTGGGCGGAGTATTTAAAAATTTATCGGCAAAATTTGGGAACTTTTTTAAAAATTTCAAGGGGCTAAGTTTTGGAAAAATACCTCTTATTGCGGGATTGGTAGTTCTTCTTTTGGTAATAATTGGCGGAGTTGCGGCTTGGTGGTTTTTGCCGACAGCGACCGTTACGGTGTATGTTTCGCCAAAAACTCTAAACGAGAGTTTTGAAGCAAAATTTGACGCCTCAGGAGAAACCAAACCACAGGAGAAAATTATTAAAGCCAATTTGGAAAAAACAACTATTGAAGGATCAAAAACAGCTTCAACAACAGGTATAAAAACAGTTGGGGATAAAGCTAAAGGTCAAGTGACTATTTATCGGGCAGGGACTTCGATGAGCCTGCCTTCAGGAACAATAATTAAAGGGCCTGACAGTCTTTCGTTTAGCCTTGATGAAGCGGTGACTATTGCAAGCGGGAGTGCCGGAAGTCCCGGTTCGACAAAAGCCAATGTTTCTGCCGCAAGCATTGGAGCTTCTTATAATTTATCTTCAGGAACAAGTTTTAGTGTAGGAAGTTATTCCTTAGGTGATTTGGAGGCTAAAAACGAGTCTGCGTTTAGTGGTGGAAGCAGTCGTGAGGTGAATGTTGTGTCAGATGACGATATGGAAAAACTTGAAAAGGATTTGACGGATGAGCTGAAAGATAAGGCAATAAAAGAACTCTCTGAAAAAATTAGTGATGATGAGGTTTTGATTGACGCGTCTCTAGTCAGTGGAACCGAATCTAAAAAATTCAACAGCAAAATAGGTGATGAAGCATCAACTTTGAAACTGGATTTGAGCGTTAACGAAGAAGCATTTGTTGTCAAAAAGAGCGATATTGAAGATGTTTCTATGGAGTTTTTGAAGGAGAAAACTCCGCCCGGGTTTATATTAAAAAGAGAAAATATAAAAACAAATATTGAAACGGTTGGCGGAGGTGAGGAAGGAAAATATCGAGTTTCTGTGACGGCTAATTTGCTTCCGGATGTGGACATCGTCGATATAACTAAAAAAATATTAGGGAGATATCCGGAGGTTGCGAAGCAATATATGAGTAAAAACGTTGCCGGTTTTACCGGTGTAGAATTTGACCAAAAACCCACTCTTCCCGGTAGACTTGGAACACTTCCCCGAGTTTACGGCCATCTCGAAGTATTATTGGCAGCACAAAAATGAATACCAATAAAAAAGTTATCCGTCTATGTGCGTTTGTGATGGGAGTCTCGGGCTTGGTAATTCTTTTTTCAACGCTTTTCCCGATTTTTTCTTATGAATGGAGTGCTGATCAGAAATACCCAAAGTTAATTTCACCGTTGGTTGATGAGGAAAAAGCAAGTTTTACTTTTGATAACCGCGATTTTACAAAACTAAGCAGTTGGTTTGAAGATCAGAAAAAACTTCCGGCAAGTGACGATAATATAAGTTTTTTTACAATAAGTATTCCAAAACTTCGTATTGAAGACGCAGTTGTAAAAATCGGCGGGGAGGAACTTTCGGGAAGCCTTATACAATATCCCGGAACCGCTCTTCCGGGAAGGGTTGGGAATGCTGTAATTTTCGGGCACTCAATACTTCCGCAATATTATAACCCAAAAAATTATCTTTCAATTTTTTCGCTTCTGGGTGACTTGGAGGCAGGAGATAAAATTTATGCAAGTATGGATAACAAGATATTTGTGTATGAAGTTTTTAATTCTTTTGAAGTGAAGCCGACAGACTTGGGGATTTTGGATCAAAACAAAAAAGGGTCTTTTATTAGTCTCATAACCTGTACTCCTCCAGGTCACCCCCTGAAACCTAAAAGATTAATAGTTCGTGCTAAACTTGTGGACATAAAAAGCTAAATGGATATAATAGGCATCGATTTTGGCAGGAAAAAAATAGGGGTTGCGCTTGGTAATTCCGAAAGTAGATTTGCTGAACCGCTGCAAGTTGTAAGATATCAGAGTTTGGAAGAAGGTTTGGAGAAAATAAATGATGTGGTTAAGAAAATTCGGGCAGGCAAAGTTGTTGTCGGAGTATCTGAAGGAACGAGTAAAAAAGAGGCTATAGAATTCGGAAATCAGCTTGAGAGCAAGTTTGGAATCGAGGTTGTGTTTCAGGATGAGACTTTGACAACACAAGATGCCCAAAGAAAATCAATCGAAGCGGGGATTAAAAGAAAGACCAGACGCGATATGGAAGACGCTTATGCGGCGACATTAATTCTTCAGGAATATTTAGACAATCTTCAGCAAATTTAACTTATTGACTAAGGCAAATTATGTTATAATCTCTGGTAATGTTAAAAAACATGATCTCTCCAATTCAAGCTTGGCTTATTAGTCAGGGTAGGTGTGTTGGTTGCGGAAAACCTTTGGATAAAATGAAAAGCGAGGCTTGGAAAAACGACACTAAAAAAGTTACCTGCGAGTGTGGGAGGATCTTTGTATACAACAATAAAACAAAAGTCTATAGACGAGCGCTTCTTGATGAGGTTTGATTGTGTTGTAGACCAACGCGAGAAAAACTAATTAGTCGGTAAATTCCAGGGGATTAACAGTAAATGGTATACCTACTTTATTTTCATCTTCTACAGATACCCATTCAATACTGTTAATAGTTTTCGGAATTTCATAAACTGTCTGTCCTTTATCCACCTCGAATACTTCAGGCTCGGAATACAAAGTTTGCCAGATATAGACTTTACTTATATTTTCGGGGTAATTTACAAGCGTTATTTTTTTATTGTTAAATACGAGTGCAAATTGTGTATTTGTGTTAAACACATTAAACGCTTTGTCCCAAGTTAACTGGTAGTTTCCGATAGATAAACTGATTTTTCCAGAAGTCGAATTTTGTGGAACAGTGAATACAATCTGGTTATCTTCCCATTTTGAGTATTCTGTAATTTTTGCATTGCCGATGGCAATGTAAGAGTTTATTGGGTATTCTCCAAAATTTTCTCCCCAAACCACAACTTCATCACCAGCTTTTCCCCAAAATGGCTTAATGCCGGATATTTTCGTGGTTCCAACCGGATCCGTATGTTTGAAAATTTTAGGCTCGCCGGCTACACTGCTTGCGCTACTGTTTGTTGTTTCAATAGGATTAAGCGCATAAATTACCAAAAGTGGTATTGAAAGAAGCGAAGAAATAATAACACTAAGCGTAATTATTTTTTTTAGAGATAGGGAATCTATAAATTTAAACATAAAAGCTTATTTCTTAATTTCAATTGTATTGTCTTTGTGATT
>LBVN01000026.1 GCA_000993115.1 Candidatus Woesebacteria bacterium GW2011_GWB1_38_8b | reverse complement strand
CGTTGATTTTGGTACAAACACTGCTGATTGTCACGGATATAACAAATATCATTTCCCACGTAGTTTGGGCATAAACTAGGATTTATGTCCGCAATACATCTTGGTACACCTTCAACAGGATACCAGTCACAACTAAACGTCGGCGGGTTCGCCCTCGTTTCGCAGGGTACCTGTACGCAGCTATAACGACCCGCCCCTTCGCATTCATCAAAATCAGTATTTGGGTTATCGGGATGTGCCTGGCAGGTTTCCTGATTTTCAACCGCATAACAAAGACCTTGTGAGGGGTTGTCGGGGCATGCGCTTCCTAAATCAGTCGGATAACAACCGGCAGGTGCATTAACGCAAACTCCTGCAGTACAAACTCTTATTGCTTGACGCATGGCACAACCAAAAGTCGGTGCTGTTTGCGAGTAAACGTTTTTAGTGCCATTAAAAATAAATATAATCAAAAAAAGCGCGAGAGAATAAAAAATTTTGAAGTAATTATGCATTAACTTGTTAGGCAGAAAATTCATATTCACGGGGTACCGATTATCTGAAAATTTGTAACATTTGCACCGGTAATGTTTCCTATAATTACTAAAATTAAATATGATGCTGCAATAAGCAATATCCCCGCAACCGCATAAGTTATAGTTTTTCTGGCACCTGCAGCAGCATCGGGATTTCCTCCCGAAGTCAAATACTTATAGCCTCCGACCACAATCATTATAAAAAGCACTATTGCGACAAAACCCATGATTGCCGAGACAAAATTACCAACAACTTCTTCAATATCGGAAAAATTTGCAGGTGCACTAGCGTTGGTTTGGGCATATGCGTTTTTTACTAACATATAAATTTAGTTTAGTAAAGTAATCGTGAGGTTTCAATGGTTATTAATATGATTTGTTTCTATTCTGGAGTATGAGGTAAACACCACATAAAATTCCACTAGACTTATAGCTGAAAAAAACGAAGGTTAATTACCTGTTGCGGTAGGAATATTTAAATCAAGGATTGATACTCCGAAGAATGTCTGTACAAGCTGTACTATTGCCCAAGCTGCAAATACTATAACCAACCCGATTAAAGCCGCGGTAATCATGCCTCGAGCGGACTCTGCTTTTCCTTTATCGCCACCAGAGGTAATATATTTGATACCTCCGAAAATAAGCATGAAGAAAAAGATCAAGGCTGCGACTACTAATGCAATAACAACTAAAGCAGAAATAAGTCCAGGAATAGTAATTGCACCAAGATTTGCCCAAGCCCCTGTGGCATTAAGACTTATGTTTGCTGCTTGTGCTAATTCACTCATAGAAACATTATGCAGATATCCTTAAACCGTTGTCAAGTGGTAGTTTATAAGCTCAAAAGGCCCATGTGTGAACTTATGGACAGGGTAAACAAGTTTGAGAAGTGACATTGTCGGCTGTTTGTTGCCAGCCGTTTGATGTACATCGGTAATTTTGGAATGCTGCACCCAAATAAACTTCATTTGTTGTTCCACAACCCCCGTTTATACATCCAGCACAAAGAGCGTTTCCGGTTGCGCCTCCACCACCACCGCCTCCACCACCACCGCCTCCACCACCACCACCGCCGCCTCCACCACCGCAAGATGAGCCAAAACTCACTTCTAGCTCAGCGATGTTAATGTTAAGTAAATCTATACCGAAAAACCTACAACCAACGATTTTTACAATCGCATAAATGGAAAAAACCACAATAATACCTATAAGTGCAGAGGTTAAAATCTTTCGTGCAGATTCGACTAGGCCTTTGTCTCCACCCGCAATAATCCATTTTATTCCACCCCAAAGTATCATAAAAACAAAAAACACTCCCGCCACCACAAGAAGAGTTCCTATAAACGCAACGAGAAGCCGTTGCATAAAAGCAACACCATCAACCGTCCCGTTTGTTAGAGTGTTGGAAAGCGATGGGTTATTAATTTGTGCGAGAACGGCAGTAAATAATTGCATAGTTTAAGGTGTTAAATTTTGTAGCGAACTTCCTGCGTTTAGAATATCCAAACCAATAATTGTACCGATTAGGTCAGCCAAAAAGATTCCTGCGATTACTATTACTAAGCCGATAAGACCTGTGATTATTTTCTTCCGACCCTCTTCTAGAGCTTGCTTATTATCAGAAGCAGTAATGATCCCTATTCCTCCAATAATTAGGGTAAATATAAACCACAAACCGGCTACAACAGTAATTACAGCAATTATAATAGAAATAATTCTATCGAAAGTGCTAAATGAATTTGCAACACTAAACCAACTTTGTCCAAAATCAAATCCGTTGGAAATATCACCTCCATTAACTTGTGCATGTACAATACTTAACATATTTTAAAAATAATTATTACGGAATATATCCATTACCAGCAGGATTGTAATTCGGTCCGAATACACGCAGCCTGAAAATAGTTCCCGTATCGCCAAACAAAATATTGGAAATAATCGCACCAATAACAAAGGCGGACACGACGACAACAAGCCCTATTATCGATTGCCAAATCTGCGCGCCTGCTTGTGCTACTTTTTTTGGATCTCCCCCAGCAGATAAATAGGTAAGCCCTGCAAATATAAAATTAAAGACAGTATACAAACCTGCGATTACTATAATTAATTTAATTATATTTGAAATAAACGCCCCAGGCCCCCCTCCTTCAAAGTCATTATATCCGTTGTAAGGCATATTTATGGGACCCCAAATTGAAAATAGATAGTAAATCATAGTATCGGTTTAAGTTAAAAAATAGTAACTCCTGTAATAATTTCAACTACCTGTACAATCCAGTATGCCGCAAAAATAATTAAAAATCCAATAACTCCTGCAGTTGCGGCTTGTCGCCCCTTTGCTGCGTTTTGGGGATTGTTCCCCCCTGCGCCTGCAATCATCCCAAACCCGCCAGCTATAATCATAAAAACACAAATTATTCCGGCTATTACCACGGCATTGCTTGCAATTGCGGTTATAAATCGACCCACACTTCCGGGATCTCTTGGGAAAGTGTCATTTCCTAATAATTGGGTGCCGATGTCAAAAGATATTTTATTCATATCTAAAATATTTCATTAAATGATCCAAACCCAAACGCTATAGAAATCAATTGCACAATCCAATACGCCGCAAAAATAATAATAAACCCTATTAAAGCATTCGTAATTTTTCCTTTACCAGAAGCAACCGATTTTGGATTACCGGCTGACATCATCACTTCGAAGCCTCCAAAAATTAGGTATAAAAACAAAATAATTCCCGCTGCTGGAAGAAAATATGTAATAAAAATATCACCGACAATCGCACCAGGACTGTCTCCTAAACTTGGCGCTACGATGTTTGAAAGCTCGTTTAAATCAGTAGAACTGAATACAGAAAACATAATCCTTAAAAACCAGGGAGTCCTAAAACAGAAACACCGATAAAATTTAATAGAAACGCCGCAAGTATTAGAAGGCCCAGTCCGCTGACTGATGCAGTCAATAGCTCTTTACCTGCAGCAACCTGTTTTGGATTGCCCGATGATGTCATTATCAAAAATCCTGCATAGACTATAAAAAGCATTGCAATAAGTCCTCCTAATCCCAACGCCCATTTTAAAATAAAAATTGTAAAAGCTTTTGGGCTACCCACCGGAATACAACCTATTGCGGTGTCAATACCACCTGTTCCACATGTTGGATCACTTATTGCACTAGATGTACCTCCTCCACCTAGTTGTCCTATTTGCGTATCGGTAAGACACATATTTCCATTCGCTGTTGGGTGGCAAGTAAGGTTAGATGCATCACATGTATTTCCAGAGCAGCACTCCTCGCTCATGGCGCCACAACCATCAACAGGGTCACTTCCTGTACAAATACAACTTCCAGCAGTATTATTGCATTGGGTAATGGTTGACGTGCAATGCGGTTGATAACCTGTCTCGCAGCTGTTTGAACTAAGACCGCACATTCGTGAGGCGTTGACAACACAAGCGCATGTCCCTTGTGCGCTAACACTTTCTGCCCTAAAGAATAGAAAGAAAAATATTAAAATAGACGGGAAGAATATTTTCTTCAACATATTATTTTAAGAATATAACAACTTGAGCTACTTATGCAATCCGCTTCTTAATATGAATTTTGTCTACTGGTATAATTAGAAACCTTTCTACAATGGAGAAACTTAGAAAATATATAATTTGTTTGGCAATCATACTTTCGCTATCTACTTTTTACCTTTCGTTAAAAACAGTTTTTGCCGAGCCGGATTGCAATAATCCGGCAACGGGCGATATTGATTACTGTATTGCAAAAATTGAGACCGAAATAAATGCGCTTAAACCCGCCCACGAATATAACAAGAAAGAACTTACCGATTTAAGGGTACAAGTTGCCTCACTTGAAAAAAGAATTGCAGGAATTCTAAAACAACTCAAAGTTACCGAATACGACATCGATAAAAGAACGCTTGATTTGGCATATGCGGAAGAAGTATTTAAGGAAAAAACGCTAAATCACTACAAATTCTTACGAATTTATGACCCGATTTTACCTTTTTTATCCGCAGGTGATGCGGCAGATGCGTTTCGCGAAATTGCGTTTCGGGCAAAAGCCGCAACGAGTGACATTAATACGATGGAAGGATATGCAGCCGATTTGGTAAAGCTTAAAAACGACAAAGAAAATCTTGAGAAAAATAAAATATCACTATCAAGCTCCAAAGCAAAAGTGTCCGAGCGGGCAAGCTTTTTAGCCAAGGAAGTTGATAAAACAGAAACCTATTTGGATAAACTAAGTTCTCGTCAAGAAGAACTACTTGCTCAAAAAGCAGGTGGATTTGAAACTTCCGTTGGAGACACTCCGTCTACGGCTGAGCCTTGTTCGGGAGCTGCAGGCTCCGCAAATTTTTGCGACCCCGGGTTTAGACCCGCATACGGCGCGTTTTCTTTCGGCGCTCCCCATAGAACAGGAATGAGCCAATATGGAGCACTGGGTAGAAGCAAAAGCGGGCAAAACGCTGAAACAATTTTATCGGCTTATTATCAAGGGTCGGAACTGCGAAAAGATTATCCCACTCCTGCAACAATTGGGGTAACAGGAATCGGCAGAGTAGCTTTTGAGGAAAATTATTTGCTCGGGATTTATGAGGTGCCCGAAAAGTGGGGCAACGAGGGAGGATTTGAGGCGCTTAAAGCTCAAGCTGTTGCGGCACGATCTTATGCGTTGGCTGTAACGAATAACGGAGCGGGAAATATTTGTACAACTGAAGCCTGTCAGGTATATAAACCGCAATTAAAAAGCGGAAAGTGGGCAGAAGCGGTCCGTGCAACGCGCGGTTGGGTTGTAACAAAAGGCGGGGCTCCTGCAAAAACTTATTTTGCATCGACATCGGGAGGTTTTACAATATCGCAGTGGGGTTGGAGCGGAATAAAAGATGTTAAGGATGATAGCTGGCCTGGCGGGGCATACGAAAAAGTTTCCGGCTCTCCCTGGTTTTATAAAGCATGGTTCAAAACCCGCTCGGGGGCAACTTGCGTCAGAAGCAACCCCTGGCTCAAAAGTGAAGAGTTGGCAGATATTGTTAACGCTTGGCAAGTTTTATATAAGGGCGGAGGAGATGTTTCGCGAATTTCACCGGCAAACTCCTCGTGTTGGGGCGGAAACCCATATTCTTTGTCTGAACTTGCAGGAATCGGAGGATATACTTCAGTCGATTCAATTTCGGTTGTTTATTCAAACTCAGGCAACACCCAAACGGTAAATGTTGGAACCAACAAGGGCAGTATTGGAATATCGGGAGAAGAATTTAAAAGGGCATTTAATTTAAGAGCCCCGGGATATATTGGTATAAAAAGCGGCTTATTTAATATCGAAAAACTTTAATGTTAGTGTTTATTGGCCGTGTTGTCATATAATTGGTGTGAGATGTCTGATGTATTTGTTTCCAAAAAAAGCGTAGAGAAAAAAGAAGACGGTAAGGCTAGAGTTTCTTTCCTAAACACACCCAGGCCGCTCGCGGTAAAAAAAACAGAAGAACATAAACTGCCAAATCACAACCACAACCCGTTTACACCATTTTATTACTATCCCGATAATGTAAATTTTATAACACGCGAACCTGAAGAGAAAATCATACTTATGCTTCGGGCTCATCCTATTACAAATTTGCGTTGGATGTTGACAGGACTGCTTATGTCGTTGGCTCCTATATTCTTTTTATTTTTCCCTTTTTTTGAAAAGCTACCAATAGGATATCAAAATATTCTTGTGATTATTTGGTATCTGATAACCTTTGCATTTATATTTGAAGAATTTTTGATGTGGTTTTTCCACGTAAATATAGTTACAGACGAGAGGATTATCGAAGTTGATTTCGTGAGTATTTTCGCACGCGAAATCACGGACGCAAACCTGGACCAAATTCAGGATGTAACATCACAGATCGTTGGTGGAGTTTGGACATTTTTTAATTTCGGAAATGTAATTGTACAGACAGCGTCGGAGATTCCAAGAATTACTTTTGAGAAAGTGCCAAAGCCCGATGAAGTATCAAAAATCCTCCGCGAGTTAAGAGTGGAGGAAGAACAGGAAAAAATAGAAGGGAGGGTCAGATGACTGATTTGCAGTTTTTTGAAGGAATATTTTCGTCTTTTACTAAACTTGGACTTTTATTCTTTCTTTTTCTTTATATAATTTTTTCTTTTATTGTTTTAAAACAGGTTAATTTGATGACAAAAACGCTGGAAGTCGGATTTGAGTCTGTAATAAAAGCTATTGCCCTATTGCACTTAATAGTATCGGTAGCGGTGTTTGTTTATGCCTTTTTTGTTCTTTAGTAATTTAAATGGCTTATTCAATACGTTTAATTAAGGTAATTAAGCCAATTGCCGGCGAGTGGTCTTATGCTCACGATTTGACTTCTGATAACAGTGCCGAGAGACCGCTGTACTTGCTTGTCAATATAAAAAATAAAATTCTTCTCGAAGAAAATTCGGTTCTGGACCTTAACGAACTGGGAATAAAAATAATTACAGAAATTAAAAACCTATTTTTTGAAAGTACGCAAAGGGACCTGAATGCTCTTAAGTCTTCTGTTGGGAGCGCATATGACAACAATATAAAAAGCGACTTGATAATTGCAATTTCGGCCGCTTATTTGTCGGAAAGTGAAATCGTATTATCCGCAGTTGGAGGTGGTTGCATATCACTTTTAAGAGGTAACTCTTTAGTTAAACTGCTTATAAGTAACACCTCTGTAATTTATGCGACAGGTGCGGTTACCAACCAAGACAAACTAATAATGTCCACAACTGATTTGTTTGAAAAATATGATGAACAAAGATTGAAAAAACTCCTGACCACTGATAACGAAGGGACACTTTTGAGGAACTTTGGTCTGCAAGGACGTTTGTTTTTAGGTGGTAAAGAGTGTGTTTTGGGAGTATTAAAAGTGTTTGAAAAAAAGGCTTCCCGGACTGATATTTATGTAAATACTGACACAGACGACAGGGGTGGAGGTTTTAGTAAGAAAGAAAAGCTGTTTTCGTTATTGAGAAGCATAAAGAGCATAAAACCAAGGCTGGAAAAGTCTGAGTTTGATATCAAAAGGGGAAAGATTTACACAGCATTTGGCGTGGGTTTTATTGTACTTCTTCTTTTTCTGATAGCTGTTGGGGCAAGGAGAAAAACTATCCAAACGGAGAGAAGCAGTTATTCAGAAGAGTTGGCACAGGCAAAGTATAAATTTGATGAGGCAGTGAGACTTTTTCCTATCGATAAAAATTTGGCAAGGAGTAATTTTTTAGAGTGCGAGACACTTTTGGGGCAGTTCGAAAGCAAAAAAGATAAAGACGAGGAGGTGCAAACTCTCATTGACAACATAAACGCCAAAGAGGGTGAAATTCTGGGAATTTATAAAGTTGATTCCCAGCTGTATTTAGATTTAAGATTGATAGTTGATGGGTTTACCGGAAGTCGTATAACAATTTCCGCCGAGACGGCGTTTGTCTTGGACAGTATAAATAAAAATATAATTAAAGTAACCCTACCCGAGAAACGAAGCGAGATTGTTAAAAATGTTGACAAAAACAAAAAAATCTTGGACATCGCATCATATATGGATAACACATTTATTTTTTCTGACAATGAAGTTTATGGGTTTAAAGACAATCAAAAGTATGTAATTGATAAAGAAAACAATTATTCAAATATCATAAGTTATGCTTACGGTGGTAACCTCTATGTCTTTGAAAAAGATAGCGATTCCATTTGGAGATATTCAGTGGGAGATAACGGATATACCCCTCGGAAATTATGGTTAAGCGAAACAAACACGGTTGGTTTGGGAAACTTAATTGATGTGGCAATTGACGGGTCAATTTGGATATTAAAAAACAATTCTGAAATTTATGTTTTGGGAAGCGGCAGTCAAACGCGTTTTAAGATTAATGACGAACTCTCAAAATCCAAAAGTATAGAAATGTTTTATACTGACGAGAATTCCGAAAATGTATATTTATTGTCTAAATCAAACGGAAGCATCATTATATTTTCAAAAGAGGGCGATTACATTTCCCAATATGTGTCGGATAAAATTAAAGACACAACCGATTTTGTAGTTTCGGACAGTCTTAAAAAAATATATTTGTTAACAAACCACGAAATATATTTTATTGACTTAAGGCAGTAATTTGTGGACATGGCGGTAAATAATTGGAACCAGATTGAAGATTACATTTTCAAATGGTATTCCGTACTTAAAAGTTCTTCTTTAGCTTTGAATTTAGCCTCAAACCAACGTAAAAGATTCTAGTAATCAATCACATCCTAATATCTGAACCCTTATATATCCCTACTGGGTTGTTGACACTTCTTCTATTTCCTTTAATTGAATGTCAATTAACTCATCAATAATTGGTATTATTCCTCGTCTTCTTTCAATGTAATCAATCGTTAATTTACGATGCTCCGGGTCCTTAATAGGTTCAACCTCCTCAATAACGTGCATATTGCTTTCGTAATTTTCAATTACTTTAGCTATTTTCGCTTCCAAAGTGGTTTGTTCTAAGAATTCTGTAAGTAACAATTGCGCACTATCTTTCCACTCCCCCTCATAACCTTCAAATAGCGTTTTAGCAACTTCTTGCTCGCGTTTTACTTTAGCTTTCTTGTCACGATGTCCAAGAGCTTCAACTTCAGGACTTTCAATTTCTAATAAATCGTGAAGTACTAACATATTTGTTACTTTACTTGAGCTGACCCCTTTGTCTTCCAAATAAGGAGCTAAAAGTACACCAATTTCTGAGGCTCGCCACGAATGTGAAGCAACAGTATCTTTTCTCTCTACTAAATCGTTATTACTATACCTAATTGTTTCTTTTATCGCCCTGCATTTATGTAAAAACCCAACCAACCCTTCAGTTTGCTTTCCCATTATAGGGAGATTATATTTAAGTACGTTTCAATATTCAACGAGCAAGTATATATTATTCCTGCCAAGCGATTATTACGAATTATAAGCAGAGCTTGGCCGAGTCTGACTCGGTAAGCAAAGCTTGAAACTACGGATAAAATCCATAGTTATATGATAATACCCTTACCTTACATTACCTTACATTTTGACCCCCCTCAGGCACAAAAAGGGGAATAGAGGATTGCTTCAAATTAGGTGGTTATTTCTAAATGCAAAACCTGAGCTAGATTTTAGGTACTTTTCAAACCGTACAGCATTAATTCTTGATCGGAATGCACAATAGAAATATAACCTGGGTTTTCGATTTCTGGTGGTCTTTACTTTGTTTTGTTTATGTTCGGTTATTCTTGATTTTAAATCTGCTGAAAATCCTGAATAATACTCCTTACCTGTAAGTTTAAGTATATAAACGTAATACATTTGTCCCACTTCGTTGAAACTACGCGGGACACCGTTCGCCAAACTTCTTGTGCTGCGCACCGCGAAGCTTTAGCGAAGTGGTGGAGACGGAGGGAATTGAACCCTCGTCCGTGACTGCAGGAAAAAAAGGCGCTACAAGCTTAGCTGGTTTTAATTTTTCCCCTAAATCTTACTAACCAGCGAGATGGTTTAAAGTAAGGTTTATAAATTTTTCTTCTTTTTACCCTAAACCGAAAGTAAAAGAATAATCCCAATTTGGTTTATACCTTAAAAGTTTGTTTGGGATTCAAACTAAAAAGGCACCAGCTTAGGCTAATACAACCTGTGGTGCAAAATTTGGTTGCCCAAATTGCATCTGGATATATAGCTTTTCAGCCAGGCTAGTAAATTTATTCCTAGCATTTGTTTTTTGACATTTTATTAACAAGTGAATGTCACACTTGGCTTGCTCCTTTTTAAAGTGCGAATCCGTCGAAACCGTTGTCGTCCCCCAAGTTTAATTATATTTGTCCGCGAATTGTTCGGCTAAATCTCTCTCGATATCTTTCTTCTTGATACTATCGCGTTTTTCGAAACTCCGCTTGGACTTAGCCAAGGCAAGTTCGACTTTAATTAAACGGCCCTTATTATACATTTTTACAGGTACTAAAGTCAATTTTTTAGCCTTGAGTTTTGATGTGATTGATATCAATTCGCTTTTATGTAAAAGCAGTTTTCTAGAACGCGTCGGTACATAATCTTTTTTACCCTCAATCGGAATATTTGCGTTTACCAGAAAAAGCTCGTTATCGACAAATTTAGCGTAAGAATTGGAAAGGTCCACGTTATTTTTCCGTACCGACCTAACTTCCCCTCCAATTAGAGAAATGCCGGCTTCAAAGCGCTCATACAAAAAATATTCAAACCCTGCTTTTTTATTTAAAATAGCCATACAATATATTTGTAATTATACAATGCTTATTGATCTTCTGTTTCCAAAAAAGTGTCTTGGTTGCACAAAAGAGGGGAAGTACTTGTGCCAAAGCTGTATCGGGAAACAGATATTGGCAAAACAGGTTTGTATTGAGTGCGAAAAAGCGTCGATTGACGGAATAACTCATTTTAAATGTCAGAAAAAATTAGGACTCAGCGGCGCAGTTTCTGCGTGGAAATACGAAGGGGTGGTTAGAAAAGTATTAATTTCTCTAAAGTATAGATTTGCACAGGAGACTGCATCTGAGCTTGCAAAATATTGCAGCGATTTCTTAAAAGCAAACATAACGGCGCTTCCCAAAGACGCGATTCTGGTCCCTGTACCACTTCATAAATCCCGAGAAAACTGGCGCGGATTTAATCAATCAGAAGAAATTGGGAAACTGGTGGCCAGTCAAATGAAATGGAAATTTATTCCCGATTTCGTGCTGCGGAAAGTCAAAACCACTCCTCAAACTGAGCTTTCGGAAAAAGAAAGAAAACAAAATTTAAGGACCGCTTTTGTGTTTAATCAGAAACACTTACCACTTATTGCTTCCGGCTTATCACTTATTATTTTCGATGATGTTGCAACGACAGGGTCAACTCTTAAGGAGGTCGGGAAAGTATTAAAAAGGAATGGCTTTAAAAATGTTTGGGGGTTAACAGTTGCGAGGTAATTTGCGGAGGGTACAGGAGTCGAACCTGTTAGTCCTTGCGGACACTGGTTTTCGAAACCAGCGCATTACCATCCTGCCCACCCTCCTTGTGTGCCCTCGGCCAGAATCGAACTGGCATTGCCGGTTCCGCAAACCGGTGTTCTATCCGTTGAACTACGGGGGCGCTAGACTTGTATTATACCTTTTGAAGGGGGAATAGGCTACTTTTTAACCGTTACCTGAGGTGGGTTGTCGGGAAGTTTTTGAGCAAAAAAATTTGCCGCTTTGTCAATGTTAGATGGTGGAGCTTCTTCTTCCGCGAGATATTTTTTTAGAATAGTTTTTAATTTATCTTTATCTTTTGGGTTAATAATTACCTCAAGCCTCCCGGGGAATGTAGATGTTTCAAATATTAAAAGCATATCGTTAAACCGTCTCGTAAACCAGAAACGGTTTAGATTTCCATATGGGTTTAATTTGTCAACGATTTTTATACCCCATGTTGTGATAGAAAAAGTTACAGTTTCGGGCTCAACTGTTGAGAGGACGTAATATAAAAATATAATCGAAATAATAACAATTACAGGCATCACACCTTCCGCCAAAAACGAAATCATTCCAAGAACAACAGCTATTACGATTACGGTTACCCAAAATTGACGGTCGCGTCTTTTGAACGGCCTCACAGGTGCTTTCCAGGAAAAAAGCTCTTTTTCGGGTTCGGGTAAGGGAGTAGCTGTCGGGATCTGGTTAGGACTTGGGTTCGGATTTTCCGTTATTGTTTCCATGGTTATAAAAATCTTACAACATTTAGTAAAGTTTCTCCAGCATTATAACTGGATCATTTAATCCCATGGCAAACTTTGGCTCTAAATTCAATTCACTCTCGCCATAAAAGGCGAGGTATTCTTGGGATTACAGTAAAGTTTAAAAATAGTCTATTTGGTCTTCTTAAAATTTATCATATTTGATATAATCGAGATTAGCCAGGAGGTGTCGCCTAGTGGCCGATGGCAGAGGTTTGCTAAACCTCGACTCGAATAGGGTCACGTGGGTTCGAATCCCACCACCTCCGCCTTCGCCTCGCTGGAGCTTGGCTTCGGCGAGATAAATCCGCAAAGACAAGCGAAAGCGGGTTTAACATTAATATGTATTACGTATACTTGTTAAAATGTTTTGATAATAAAACATACATAGGATGTACAAACAACTTGAAAGATCGAATTGGTAGACATAAAAGCGCTAGCGTTTCTGCAACAAGAGATAGACTTCCCGTAAAACTTATATCATATTTTGCATTTGTTGATAAACATAAAGCATTTAATTTTGAAAAATATTTGAAAACAGGATCCGGAAGAGCGTTCGTGAAGAAACATATTTTTACTTAAAAATGTAGTATAATCAGCCCTGAATATATGAACATGCTTTTTGATAAAAGTACGATAATCATCTCTGGTGCCGTTGTTGTTAAAGAAGACAAAGGAAAAGACCAATGGCTTTTAGTAAAACAAACCGAAGGTGCTGAATGGGAATTCAGTAAGTCGGTAGTCAGGAAAGGTGAATCTTCAGTAAGAACAGCGATCCGTGTGATGAGTGAGAAAGGCGGAATGAGTACAAGGGTTTTGGAAGAGGTGGGTAGAATTAACGGGACTGTAACTAACGGAGGTAAGACTAATTCACAAAAAACGATATACTACTTGATGCTTCTTCGCTCAAACCCTAAAGAAATAATCGGTTTTAATGATTTTTATTGGGGTGATTATGCCCAGGTTTTGAAAAAATTGTCGTCAAAGAAAGAACAGGGAATGCTCAAAGATGCAAAAGTTGTATATAAAGATTGGAAAAAGAACAAAAAGGCTAAGTTTGACGAACAGGAAGCATTGCTTCTGGAAGAAAGTTTAGAGCAGGAAAGACTTGCAAATCTTAAAGCTATCTGACCTCTCTAATAGATCAACCCTCCCCAGATAATTTGAAATACCTTGTTTAATGATAAAAACGTGGTTAATTTGGTATAATCAAGAATATTTGGAGGAGTCGGATAAGAACCTGGGCAAACCCAGAACCTTGTCCGAAATTGTTAATAATATTGTTTGGAGGAGTCGGATAAGCAAACTTGTCCTCGTCCTCTTCGTGTACTTTGTAATATTCGGAGGAGTCGGATAGCGGTTCATTCCGCGCGCTTGGAAAGCGCGTGAGCGCAAGCTCGCGTGGGTTCGAATCCCACCTCCTCCGCCTTTGCCTCGCTGAAGCTCGGCTTCGGCGAGATAAATCCGCCGTGACGAGCGTAAGCGGGTTTAATTGAAAGCAAAGTGTTGATAAAACAACATTTCAGTGATATTGGTGAGGTCGCATAGCGGACTAGTGCAGTGGTCTTGAAAACCACCGTAGTCATTTTTTGGCTACCGAGGGTTCGAATCCCTCCCTCACCGCCAGTTAGGAAATGTCTTGGTTTGCTCGCCCTCTGCGAGGGCTCGCCAGCCGATTTTAAGCGCAAATTGGAATTTTTTATCTTTCAAAATGAAGTTCGAGCCGATATTTTTTCAGGTTCTTTGGCAGTTTTTCAATCCGAAAGGGTCGCTTCCGCAGGCGGGCGGAAGGGGGGGTTGGGGGGAATTCCGCCCGCCCTACAAATTTTGGGCGAAATCTGTTCGAATTTTTTCGAACGCACACCGCACAATTGACTAAGTTAGAATTAATTATGAAAAACAAAAAGACTATTCTTATAATGGGCGTAATTGTTTTATTGATTGGTTTTGTCTATTTTTTAACTAATGACACCAACGAAGGTAAAACTTATGCAAGCAAGGAAAACTTATGTATTCAATTTGCCCAAAGCTATCTTAGGACAATACCAAAACACGAACCAAACTTAAATGATGAGAAGTGGCAAATGGCAGTTGACGTGGAGACAGACCTTTACAATATGTGCTTATTGGAATTAAATAAAGAAGCTCTAAAGAATTACGAACCGTCAGCTATTCAAAAATATAAAGACGGTCAGCAAAATTAATTTATTGTTTCTTAAAGTAAGTTCCAACATAGTTAACTAGGCACCACCATAAGCGAAGCCAACTTACTTTCCAAACCCCAAGAAGCTTTTACTTTTCATTTGTCTAAAAATATAGTGTCATTTTGCTATTATAAAATATGGTATTAAGCAAAAAATCAAAACTCATTTTTTCTTCATTTGCAATTGGGTTTCTTGTAATCCTTTTTTCACAGATAATTACAACTACAGTTAGCTTTTTATTTGTTAGGTATCAGTTCACCCACTTGAGTTTTGATGAACTTAAAAACCTTTCATTCTCGTTTAATTCACTAATTATTGGGCGGATTAACCTACTTATAAGGGCAGCAGCACTTTTCTTTGCAGGTTATTTTGTTAGCAGAAGAATAAGAGAAAAGGGTTTGTTGTATGGTTGTGCAATAGGAGTGATTTCGTTCGCGTTTGTATTAATAATTTCATTATTGCCATTATTATTGCCCAAAGATTTAACTTACGGTCCTAATATCCCAGAGCAGATGGTACAAGCAAACATAGATAAAAGATTAACTAACCTTATAAGTGGTTTACCACTTGGTTTACTAAAAACCGTTGTATTAACAGCAATCGGAGGCTTCCTAGGAGAATATTTCACCAAGAGAACTAAATCGTAATATATATAGTAAGTTCTAACATGGTCAACTAGACATCTCCTGTTGCACTCGCTTTGAAGTAATTTACCTTCAAACAACATATAAGCCATTAGGAGCTTTTGCACCTCTTTTGTGTAAAAATATAGTGTTAATTATGTGGAAAACCAGATTATTAATTATCTTCTTTGCATTATTTGTCTTCGGAATATTTTTTTATAAAGCATTATATTTTTTAGACCCGGATTTTGGTTGGCATCTAAAAATGGGGGAAATAATAATTTCCCAAAAAGGAGTTCCACAGACAGATCCTTTTTCATACACAATGAGTAATTTTGCCTTTATTGATCACGAATGGCTGACAAATGCAACGATTGCACTACTTTACAAAAAATTTGGAGTTTGGGCTTTATCTTTAATGTATATTTCAATTGCTTTTTCGGCACTTTTTATTTCGATTACAAATCCAATTTCGAGAGAAAGTACTAAAGGAAAAATTAATATTTTAAAAATGATTATTCCGGCAGTATTGGGAATATCATTAATGCAGCCTTTTTTTGGAATACGTCCACAAGTTGAATCATGGCTTCTTTTGGCAGTGTTTTTACGCCTTTTTATGAACGCCAAAAATTGGAACAAGTGGCGTTTTATTACACCATTATTTGTGATTTTCTGGACCAACCTTCACGGAAGTTTTCCCTTATCTTTGTTTACTATGGCAATTGTTTTGATAGGAAGAAGTTGGCGTAAAAGAAAAGTTAACAAAACTGATATATTAATTTTCGTAATATCGGTTATTGCGACAGGAGTAAACCCTTACGGATTTAGAATTTGGAATGAAATCTGGCAGCAAATGAGTGATGGTTCACTTCGTTGGACTATCCAGGAATGGCGGCCCGCAATATTCTTTACCAGTTTTAGCTTCATTGCATTTTTGCCTTTATTTACAGCTTTAATATGGAGATACAGAAAGAATTTTCTGATAGAAGAAAAATTACTTATTTTATTTTTTTTAGTACAAGGGTTATCTTCGACCAGACATCTTCCGCTACTTCTTGTCGTTTCGCTTCCGTGGGCATGTAAGTCGATAGAGTATTTATATTTGGAGGTAGTCAAACTTATAAAAGGAGGGGAAAGATTTTTAATGGTTGGAAAAGTTACCCTTTTTCTTTTGCTTCTGATACTTATGAATGAATCTGTTGGCTCAATTGCTTTAACAAAAATATTTACAGAAACAAAATATTATCCGGGATCCGCAATTAATTATTTGACAACACAAAGCCCGGCCGGAAATATATTTTCTGAATATGCTTGGGGAGGGTATTTAATATGGAAATTTCCGGAGAAGAAAGTATTTATCGATGGTAGGATGCCGAGCTGGAAAGACGAAAACGGTTATAAACCAATGGACGATTACGTTGGAATTCTTACGGGAAAAACAAATTATAAACCTATATTTGAAAAATTTGAAATAAATACAGTTTTGTGGCCGAAAGACAGAAATATTATGAAGAAAACTGGTGGAGTATACCTTATGGTTAATGCGATTGCGAAACGGATTGGTGTAAACACTAATGGTTTTTCGTTTACACAAAAGCTACTGGAAGACGGATGGAAAATAATCTATGAAGACGAGACATCTGAGGTGTATTCCCGCATTTAAGCAACATATGTCTGATATAATTGGGCATAAAACATGCGGGACCAGGTTGAAGAAGTAAAAAATAAAACCGATATAGTAACTATTATTGGAGAGCGCATTCAGCTGACAAAAGCCGGAAAAAATTTTAAGGCAAATTGCCCTTTCCACAGCGAAAAAACTCCTTCTTTTATCGTTTCTCCGGAAATTGCCCATTATAAATGTTTTGGTTGCGGTGAAACGGGGGATGTATTTACATTTTTGGAGAAATTTGAGGGAATGGAGTTTTTTGAAAGCTTGAAGTACCTTGCCGATAGAGCCGGAGTAAAACTGGTACTTAGCTCTAATAACCAAAAAGGGATAAAAGAAACGCTTTACGAAATAAACAATCTGGTTTCCAAATTTTACTCATATGTTTTACTGACTCACCCTGATGGTAAACGCCCTTTAAAATATCTCCTTGAGGAAAGGGGATTGAAAACGACCACAATTGAAACCTTTAAGTTAGGTTATTCACCTGACCAGCCGTTGGCATTAAAGGGCTATGTTTTAGAAAAGAAAAAAGTAACAACCGCCAATTTGGAAAAAACAGGGGTTGTTTACAAAAAAGATAATTCGATGGTTGATAGGTTTAAGGGAAGAATTGTTTTCCCGCTATACGATCATCGGGGAAATATCTGCGGCTTTGCAGGAAGAATTCTTCCCTGGATTGAGAAAGCTCTTCCTCCAGGAAGAGCTTTCGGAAAATACATAAACACCCCTGAAACTGCAATTTATTTGAAATCAAATCTTTTGTACGGATTAAATTTGTCTAAAGCCGAAATTAAGAAATCGGGATATGCAGTAATTGTTGAAGGCGAGTTGGACATGATTTCTTCTTGGCAAACCGGGGTAAAAAACGTAGTTGCAATAAAAGGGTCGGCGTTGACACCGTCACAGGTAAAATTGTTATCACGCTATGCAAAAAAAATAGTTCTTGCACTTGATAGTGATTTTGCCGGAAATTCAGCCGCAAGAAGGGGGATTGAAATTGCAGATAAGGAGGGATTGGAGATTAAAGTTGCCAGACTGGGAAAATATAAAGACCCTGACGATGCGGCAAGAAGCGACCCCGAGTTTTATAAAAAAGCAATTAAGGAAGCGGTGTCTATTTGGGATTTTTTAATCGAAACAATTTTTTCCAAACACGAAGAACTTGAAGGAATTGACAAAGCACAAATAAGTAAAGAAATTGTACCGATACTTTTGTCAATTGAGGACAGAATTGTTCAGGCTCATTATATCGAAGTTGTTGCAAAACGTTTAAAGATTCCTCAAGAAGCTGTTTATGACCAGGTTAAAAGTAAAATTGTAAAGCCCACGAGTTCTTCTTCAGAAGTTGAGCTGGAGAAAAAAGGTGACAGGCCGGAACTTTTGGAGGAAAGGCTCTTGTCTCTTATGATTTCCTATAACCCCCTTCTTTTTCTTGAAAAATCTTATGCGGACTATATAAAACACCCGCTAAACGTAAGGCTTTA
>LBVN01000025.1 GCA_000993115.1 Candidatus Woesebacteria bacterium GW2011_GWB1_38_8b | reverse complement strand
AAGTGAAGGATGAATAACTAAAATCCCTTTTGGAAAATAAGTAATAAGATCTTTTGGAAGTAACCCTCCGTATGAAGCCAACACGCCAACATCAGCCTTTACGTTATCCTTTATTATATCCAGCGGATTAAAATAAATCGGAATTTTATGAGTATATGCCCAAGTGTCAACCGCTGAATAGCTTATTTTTTTATCTCGTCCTGACGGCTTTGGGGTTTGTGTCAAAACAGCAACAACGCCGGACTCAGAATTATTATTCTCTCGAAACTTTTTGTGTAGGAGTTGCAGAATTGGGACTACATAGTCGGGAGTACCGATAAATACTATTTTCATAATTACATTATCAGATCAACTTTTTCCCACTCGCCGTCGAGATATTCATAAAGCGGAGTTTTGGCTTCCAATAATCTGTCGATAAATAAAACCCCATTGAGGTGGTCAATTTCATGCTGAACTATTTGTGCAGCCAACCCTTTGAATATTTGAGTTTTAATATTTCCATCTTCACCTAAAAACTTGATAGTGATTTCATTTGCACGCTTGAGCGGTCCATAGTAATGAGGAAGTGATAAACAACCCTCCATAATTTTTTTACCGGAATCATTCTTTGGCATATTTTTTTCTTTGGACACAGTGACAATTTCTGGGTTCATGATTACAATTGCCTTGTCTTTTGGTTTCATTACGAAAAGACGCAAATTTTTTCCAACCTGCGAGGCAGCCAATCCAACTCCCTCCGGATCCTTTTGAACCTCCAAAGTATGAATCATATCCCTGATCAATTCTTTTATTTTTTTATCCACGGCAACAACAGGCTTTGATTTTTCCCGAAGTGTGTTTTGTTTAACATCTAAAATTTGCCTTATCATGGTCGAAATTATACCAAGTTTGTGAGCTTTTTACGAATTATCATTTCCCCAATTCGTCTAAAAGTCTTTTTGCCTCTACGTTATTTGGATCAATTTTTTCTAGAATATACTTAAGTTGCGATTTGGCTTCGGGGACGTTTTTAAGACTTTGATTTACCAAAGCTAATGCATAACGGGCACTGGCATAATTTTCTTTAATCTCTACCGTATGAGCTAAAATGTCTTTTGCTTTTTCGTAATCTCCGGTTTTTATATAAATTAGACCCAAATTATATAAGAGTTTTGCGTCGGTAGGTGCTTGAATTATTGCCTGTGATAAAGTTTCTTTTGCATTTTCAAGATATTTCGGGTCAATTGTTGCAAGGTTTAAGTATATTGAAGTCAAATTTCTTTTATACAAAACATTTGCGGGTGATAATTTTATTGCCTCTTGCCCTTCTTTTTCGGCTAATTTTATAAAGTTATTGTAAATTTCCGCTTTTTGGTTTTGCGCCAAATAAAGAGCAGTCTCTATGTAAATTCGTGACTGGAGGTCATGATAAAGTGGTTCGTTTGCTGATAGGTTTAACAGTTTTGAACCGGTTTTTTGAGCGGTTTCTATTTGACCTTTATCAATCAATGTACTTGTTTTTGCGTATAGAATATCGGAGTGCCAGTATTTGTAAGTAGTAAGTAGTAAGTAGTAAGTAGTAGGTAGTAATAATAAAATAATAATTATCTGAACAAACGACAATTTTTTTGAAGAAGTCGCCGTTTGGGGTTTTTGGGTGAGGGAAAATGCCATTGCCGGAATAAGAAAAAACAGAAGTGATGTAGAAACTACTGAAAAACCAAAGAAGTTTGTAACTAAAAGACCGGCATATCCGGAAAGTAAAGCCAGGTTATAAATTTTAATTAACCGAATATCTAATTGACCTAAATAATTTCTATTTAATAATTTGTAAAATTGGGAAATTGTAACTTGTTTAGAAATTTGAAATTTGAAATTTGAAATTTGCAATAAGGATAAGACAATAACAATTAAATACGAAACTAACCCAAAAACCCCGTTATTTGCAAGAAAGTTAAGGTAATCATTGTGAGCTTTGTTGTATAAATAATCCCACTCTGCAGTTAAGTTGTGTTCAATAGGTTTAACTTGATGATATGTATAAGCAAAAGTTTCTACTCCCGAACCAATCAGTGGATATTTTTTCCAAATCTGTAAAGCCCCTTTCCAGACAATTTTTCGAATTTGTCCGGAGCCGGTTGATCCGCTTTCCAAAACCGACGAAACAGACCTTTTTGTCGCATCTGGTGCTGGTTTTGATAATTTTGCCTCAATTGAAGCGGACCATGGTGTGCCAAAAAAAATAGTAAGTATTAGGTAAAAAGCGGAAAGCAGTAATGGAATTTGAAAAGTTTTGAAGTTTAGTTTGTTGGATCTGATTTTTATTACGACTAAAAATCCCCAGAAAAATAACGCTGAAATAATAAAACCAATAAACCCGGAGCGGGATTTTGTAAAAATAAGAGTTACAAATAGGAGCGTTGAAAGTATAAATATGGCGATGTGTTTGAAGTTTATTTTCGAATCAATTTTCTTGTCTTTTATTTTTGATTTCAATAGTAATCCCCAGGTTATCGGAATTATTGCGACAGTCCACGCCGCGAGCCAATTTGGTTGACCAATTGTTGAAAAGACCCGGTTAACGACATCATCAGCCCAAATATTTTTATCTATTCCAAAATGCTGCAAAATTGCGTAAGCACTTACAAAAAAAGATGAAGTTAAAAGTGTATAGAATATTGTTTTGGTTTTTACTCTATCCATATTGGAAACATAAGCCCAATAAAGCATCAGGTACGAGACGGTTGACAAAAGACCGCCATTAAATCTGGAATAATAACCCAAAAGCGAAGTCCGCTGGTCAATTGAAAAAATTGTGGAAATAACATTTGAAATAAGAAATAGAATAAGAGGAATATCCAGTGGAGATCTTTTAAAAATTATTTTTCGGGATAAAATCATTTTTAATATCCAGAAAAAAACAATAAAAATTGTCGCAGCGTAAACAAAGACCATTTTGTTAAATTCAAATACCTCACTGGTTTTTGGGAAGAGAACTAGGGGAGTTAAAAAAAATAAAATATAAAAAAGTACAACGACTATATTGTCGAAAATCTTTTTAATCATGATTTATATTAACAGAATTGGATTAGCCTTTGGGAAATTGTATGCTGAAAGAATAAATTATTTAAAATTAGTAATTAGTAATTAGAATTTAATATTATATACTACGCTTGAACAAGCTATGCGAAGATTTAGTTTTAAAAAATTACGGATGCTTCAGAGATATATGCCATATAACCGTATACTCGGACTTCTTTCGCATGATATCGGGATTGATTTAGGTACGGCCAACACTTTGGTTTTTGTTAAAGGTAAAGGAATAGTTATCCGCGAGCCGTCGGTAATCGCCCGTCATAAAAAATCTAAAGAAGTATTGGCAATCGGGACTTCTGCTAAAAAAATGCTTGGTCGAACACCCGGAACTATTGAAATAATCAGGCCGCTTCGCGACGGAGTCATTGCCGATTTTGATGCAACGGCCGCAATGCTATCCCACTATATTAAGAAAGTTCATGAAAGCGGGACGGCAATTCCGAAAATTCCGAAACCCCGCGTTGTAATAGGAATTCCCTCCGGGGTTACTGAAGTTGAAAGACGTGCCGTTGCTGACGCTGCAGTATCTTCGGGTGCACGGGAAGCACATTTGATTGAAGAACCGATGGCAGCAGCACTGGGTGCTGATTTAATTGTTGACGAACCCGGTGGAGTATTCATAGTTGATATTGGTGGTGGGACTTCGGAAATGGCTGTGATATCACTTGGGGGATCAGTAGTGGGGAGGTCGGTGCGGATTGCGGGTGACGAAATGGACGAAGCAATAATTAATTATGTCCGTTTGAAATACTCGCTTTTATTAGGTGAAGCAACTGCCGTGAAAATGGACTTCCAAAATCGATTAAATTAAGTGCTTCAGAAATCAGAGAAGCACTGTCCCCGACAATTTCCGAAATTGTACGAAACATTGTTAATACATTGGAGGAGACACCACCGGAGTTGGTTTCGGATGTTATGGAGAGCGGAATTGTTCTAGCAGGAGGAGGAGCACTGCTAGCGGGAATTGATGAAGTAATTGCTGGTGCGACAAAAATGCCAGTTCGGATTGCCGACGATCCATTAACATGTGTCGTGAGAGGTTGCGGAAAAATTCTTTTGGACCTGACACTTTTGGAACGTATTAAAATGGATAAGAAATACTGATGGAAACACTATCCTCATCTCGGATTCAGAGTTGGCTATCCTGGTTTGTCAGGGGGGTAATACTTTTGGCGTTTTTTATACTTCTGGCACGTTTAGTTGAACTCCAGGTTGTAAAAGGCGGATATTACAAAAGCCTCGCTGACGGAAACCGTATAAGACGGGTTTCAATTGTCGCACCCAGAGGAAAAATTCTTGCCCGTGGCGGAGAAGAGCTGGCGAGTAACGTAGTAGTTAAAAAAAGGCTTGTACTAAACGAAAAAGGTTTTGAGAAATCGCTGGACATTTCCGATGCACTACCCGAGGAAATTATAAGTGAAGCTCAGAGAGAATATAAAATAGGTGCTGATTTTGCACACGTTGCCGGGTACTTGGGAGAAATAAATGAGATTGAGCTTAACAAAGTCGAGGCAGGTTGTCTTGAGAAAGGACCCAGAAGACTTGGGGATTTAATAGGCCGTGGTGGGCTTGAAGAAGTTTATGATTGCAGCCTGCGTGGAATTGATGGAGAAGAGCTAATCGAAGCTGATTCGATGGGGAGATATGTAAGGACACTAGGGCGTAAAAATCCAATTCCTGGCTCTGATATTAAAACACATATAAATTTTGCACTCCAGGAATTTATTGCAGAGACTATTGAGAAGGAAAAAGAAAAACTGAAATACTCCAAAGCTGCTGTTGTTGCAACTGATTTAAGCGGTGAGGTTCTGGCCCTTTATTCTACGCCCAGCTTTAACCCTAATTATTTTGTGAGAGGCGATTCTGAAAAAATAACTGCAATTCTTGACGATAAAAATTTACCTCTGTTTAATCGTGCAATTAGTGGAATATTTCATCCCGGATCCGTGTATAAACCGATTGTTGCAGCAGCGGCCTTAGAGGAAGGTAAAATTGACCGCGATTTTAGGTTTACCGACACAGGTGTAATTACTATCGAGTCGATCTACGGAGATTATTCATACAAAAATTGGTACTTTAGTCAATATGGCGGACGAGAAGGAGAAATCGATACTGCGCGTGCACTGACACGCTCTACTGATACATTTTTTTATAAAGTTGGTGAACTTCTCGGGGTGGATAACTTAGTTGCGTGGTCGCAAAAATTCGGACTTGATAAAAAAACAGGTATAGATTTGACGGCTGAAGTTGCCGGATTAGTGCCTTCACCGAAGTGGAAAATGGATGTAAAAGGTGAACGCTGGTTTTTGGGAAACACTTACCACATGTCAATTGGCCAGGGGGATTTAGCAGTTACTCCGCTTGAACTTCACACAGCCATTTCTGCGATTGCAACCGGCGGTAAGCTTTGTCTGCCAAGAATTGTAAGTGATCCCGAGTGTAGTGATTTAAAAATCAGTAAAAGTACAATTGATTATGTTAAACAAGGTTTGAAAGGTGCCTGCAGTCCCGGAGGAACCGGTTTTACTTTTTTTGATTTTAAGGCTAAAAAAGGGATTGATGTTGCCTGCAAAACAGGAACGGCGGAAATAAATGATATAGACAATGCGACACATGCGTGGTTTACCGTTTTTGCACCTGCCGAAAACCCCGAAATAATTTTGACAATTATGGTTGAAAAAGGTGGGGAGGGTTCAAAGGTAGCAGGCCCGATTGCAAGAACAATAATGGACTATTGGTTTGGAAATAAGGAGTAAATAATTAAATACTAAAAAGGCAAATGATAAAAATAATAAATACGTATAGTATTAATTGTGGAGAAAAAATATTTGGTTGCACTTTATTCATTTGACGCATTTGGTCCTGCGAGGACGAAACTACTTCTGCAATATTTTGGCTCAGCCAAAAAAGCTTGGGACGCTGACCCAAAAACATTATTGGAAATAGGATTAATTGAAAATACGGTAAAGAAGTTTGTAAGTTACCGAAAGCAGTTTGATATACCCACATACTTTGAAAAGTTAGAAAAGCTTAAAGTCAATGTAGTAACACTTGGTGAAAAAGGTTATCCCAAAAATCTGTCCGAAATTGATGATGCACCACCCGTTTTATACTTCCGCGGTGAGCTTCGGAAAAGTGACGATTACTCAGTCGCAATAGTTGGCACAAGAAAGCTTACCTCCTACGGAAGGGAAGCAACGCAAATTTTTGCAAGAGGACTGTCGGGTTACGGCATTACAATTGTTTCCGGTTTGGCGTTTGGTATTGACGCGATTGCCCATAAAGAAGTGGTGGACGCGGGAGGGCGGGGAATTGCGGTTTTGGCAAGTGGTCTTGATATTATCACTCCTTTTTCTAACACTTACTTGGCTAAAATACTTTTGGAATCTGGGGGAGCGATAGTTTCGGAATATCCTCTCGGACACATTCCGCAAAAGTATGATTTTCCCCAAAGAAATAGAATTATTTCCGGACTATCCAAAGCTGTGATTGTGATTGAAGGAGCGCGTCAAAGCGGAACTTTACTCACCGCATCTCACGCAGCCGAACAGGGGCGGACAGTTTTTGCGGTTCCCGGTCAAATTACGTCGCCGATGTCGGAAGCTCCCCATTATTTAATCGCAAACGGTGCTAAAATTGCTTTTTCTGTTTCTGATGTCATCGATGAACTGGGTTGGGAAATAAAAAGAGATGTTGAAACAATTTCAAAAGTAATGCCGTCTGACAAGATTGAAGAAAAAATTCTGGTAGTTCTGGCAAATGAACCACTGCATATTGATGAGCTTGGAAGAATACTGGAGTTGAAGATTAGCGAAATATCTGCCAAGCTTACCGTTATGCAGTTGAAAGGATTGGTAAAAGGTTTGGGAGCAGGTATTTATAAGAAAATATCTTAAAATATTTTATTGGCCATGAGTTTGAAATTACTGAAGAATAAATTCTTAGAATTCCAAAATCGTGGTAAAAAGTTATGAATCTGATAATCGTAGAATCACCGACCAAAGCAAAAACGCTATCCCGATTTTTGGGGAAGGATTATTCTGTTATAGCCACAACGGGACATATTAAGGATTTGCCAAAATCTAAGCTTTCTGTTGATGTTGAGCATGATTTTAAACCTGATTATGTCCTTGTGGAAAAACGTGCGAAAACGATAAGTGAAATAAAAAGTGAAGCACAAAAAGCCCAAAATATTTTTATCGCTACTGACCCTGACCGTGAAGGCGAAGCAATAGCGTCGCACGTTAAAGAAGTGATTAAGGAAAAAATAAAAACGGCAGACAAGAAAAAAATATCACGTATAACTTTCCATGAAATTACGAAAAGTGCAGTGGAAGAGGCTATCGCCAGTCCTCATGAAATAGATAAAAATCTTGTTGATGCTCAGATTGCACGCCGTGTCCTGGATCGTTTGGTCGGTTATAAAACCTCACCACTTCTTTGGCGCAAAGTCCGCCGCGGTCTATCTGCAGGTCGGGTACAGACAGTTGCTGTTAGATTAATAGTTGAAAAGGAGCGGGAAATTGAGAAATTTAAAACCGAGGAATATTGGGAAATTTATGTAGAAGTAAAAAGTAAAAAGTCGGAAAAAGGTGCTACAAAATTTGTTGTCAAGCTTGTAAAAATTGATGGGAAGACGGCAGATATTCATGACGGTAAAAAAGCAAAAGAAGTTACAGACGGACTCGAAAAATCAGATTATAAAGTTTCCGATGTAATTAAAAAAGAAGTCAGAAAAAATCCATACCCTCCGTTTACAACATCTACAATGACTCAGGCCGCGGCCAGGATGATGGGTTGGTCGGCCAAAAAAACCATGAGTGTTGCCCAATCTCTTTACGAAGAAGGTTTGATTACCTATCACAGAACTGATTCAATGAATCTTTCAGTTATTGCCGTGAATCAGGCAAGATCTTATATTGAAAAAAATTACGGCCGTGAATATGTTCCTGAAGGGCCGATTTTTTATAAAACAAAAAGTAAAAGTGCACAGGAAGCGCATGAAGCGATAAGACCGACAAATGTTAATTCAAAGTTTGAAACTCAAAATACAAAATGGATAAAAGAAGGAGAAACTTTGTACAATTTAATTTGGAAAAGGTTTTTGAGCTGTCAAATGACACCTTCGGTTTATGACGAAACAAAAATAAAGGTTGATGCGAAAAAAGATAATGGTAATTTATACGAACTATCCGCGTCCGGTCAGGTGATGAAATTTGACGGTTGGAGAAAGGTATTTGGAATAACAGGAAGTAAGAAGTCGGAAGTTGGACTTGAAGGTGAAGAAGCAATATTACCGGAGGTAGAAAAGGGTGAAGAATTGGAAAAACTAAAAGTAGATCCGCAGAAAAAGTTCACCCAACCGCCGGCAAGGTTTTCCGAAGCAATGTTAATTAAAACTTTGGAAAAACTTGGGATTGGGCGGCCTTCAACTTATGCTCCTACAATTTCTACAATTCAGGTCCGGCAATATGTTGAAAAAGAAGAAGGGAAATTTAAGCCGACAACGGTTGGGTTTGCAGTGAATGATTATTTGGTAGGGAACTTTGACAAAGAATTTGAGTATGAATTTACGGCTGGGATGGAAAAGGAACTGGATGATGTTGCCGAGGGGAAACTCGATTGGGTCAAAATGATGAAAGAGTTTTATTCTCCGTTTGAGAAAAAAGTTGAGGAGGCGCTAAAAAATTCAAAAAGGGTAAAAATTGAAACCGAAAAGTTGGGCAGGAAGTGTCCTGAGTGTGAAGCCTGCTTGAAAGGAAAATTTGAAGGTCCGACGGACGGGGAATTAGTTATTCGAGTCGGGCGTTTCGGTAAATTTATTTCCTGCTCGTTATTTCCTGACTGTAAATATACCGAAAAATTGGTTGAAAAGATAAATATGAAATGTCCTGAGTGTAAAACGGGTGAGGTGATAATTAAAAAATCCAAAAAAGGCAGAAAGTTTTTCGGCTGTTCGCGTTATCCGGAGTGTAAATGGGCGAGTTGGACCAAGCCGGAATTAAGTGATAAGAAATAACTATTAAGTTGTAGATAGTGCATTTTGAAAAGTATTAGTACTTGACCCCATAGGAGTTACGAATTATTTTATTAACTATGCCATTGGGTCCAAAACTTCTTTTGAAACTTGTTAAAGAAACAAAGCTCGTTGAGAATTTATCGGATAGGGAATTAACAAACCCTGAGGGTGCGGGATTTGATTTAAGAATTGGTGAAGTTTATGAAATTAACGGCAAAGGATTTCTTGGTATTGAAGAAAGAAAAACTCCAGATATAAAATTGGTTTCCAAATATGATGAAAATAAAACTAAATGGATAACTCTCAAACCAGGTGACTATTACTTGGTTAAAACAATAGAATCAGTTAATTTGCCAAAGAATATTGCAGGTTATTTTTACACTAGAGGAACATTATTTCGTAGCGGTTTACTTCATGGTTTATCAAGAACAGACCCCGGTTATAAAGGACAACTTGTTACCTCATTGGCAAATGTTGGTCCTTGTACAATTAAATTGGAACTTGGGAGCAGGTTTGTACACATTCAATTCGAACATATTAAAGGAGAAGGATCAATGTATCGTGGCCAATGGCAAGGTGGACGCGTTGCGGCAAATAAAAAAGAGAAACAGGTATAATTTATATCGATGAAAACTAACAAGAAAAAAACCACCCCGAACATATATGGGACTCTTCCTGATTTTGTATTAAAAGACTTTATAAAAAGAAAAATAATTAAAATAAAAAATCTTTCTAAAAATTGGCAATCTGATTTAGATCAAGTGTCTATAGATATGCATCTCGGAAAAAGAATAATGATACCTACGATGGGTAGGCATATAGTAATTGATACTAAGGTGGGTGTGAATAAAGAAATGTATGAACTTTTAGTCTTGAACTACGGAGATTCGTTTATCTTAAGGCCCGGACAGTTCGTGATTGCTGAAACAGCAGAAGATATAACATTACCTGATGATATTATAGGAAGATTGGAAGGGAAAAGTAGCCTTGCTCGGTTAGGAGTGGTTATTCACCAGACTTCAGCACGTTTTGATCCGGGATGGAGTGGGCCTGCTGCGTTGGAAATAAAAAATAATAGTGATAATGATGTAATAATTTATTGTGGAGGGAAAATATGTGCTTTTTCATTTGAAAGGTTGATGACTCCGGTTGAAAGACCGTATAAGAAAACTACAAAGAGGTATCATAAAAACCAAACTTTACATAGTATGATTCAAAAAGATAAACTAATGCATA
Organism: Candidatus Woesebacteria bacterium GW2011_GWB1_38_8b; assembly: GCA_000993115.1. GTDB lineage: Bacteria > Patescibacteriota > Microgenomatia > UBA8517 > UBA8517 > GWC1-37-12b. Next base: position 5,631 of record LBVN01000025.1, on the reverse strand, counting down.
ATAAATGAAGTCAAAAAAAATACATCCTGAATATCAATATTTGGAGCTTCTTAAGGAACTTGTAGAAAAAGGTGTTGTACAAAAAGATATAAATACCGGGGTAAAAACGTATAGCAAATTCGGCGCACAATTGAGATTTGATTTGTCTGAAGGTTTTCCCCTTTTAACAACTAAAAAAGTCTGGTGGAAAGGAGTCCTATACGAGCTATATTGGTTTTTAACCGGTCAGTCCAATATAAAGTTTTTAGTTGATAATGATATACACATTTGGGATGATTATCCGTATAAAATTTACCGGGAAAAAATTGCTAAAGGAAAACTTCCTGATATGAGTAAAGAGGAGTTTATCGAAAAAATTAAAACTAATAAAAGATATGCAGAAAAGTATGGAAATCTTCCTAATATTTATGGTGAACTTTGGAGACGATGGCCTGCAAAAGGAAGAACAATAGACCAAGTTGAATGGGTAATTAATGAAATTAAAAATGACCCTGACGCTCATAACTTAATTGTAAATTCCTGGAACCCCGAATATCTTTACGGGATGGCAAAACCCCAGGAAGCTTCGCGTTTTCCCATTTGCCACAACCTTTATCAGTTAAATGTTAAAAACGGCAGAGTTTGTTTGCACCTATACCAGCGGAGTGCAGATATATTTTTAGGAGTCCCTTTTAATATCGCAAGCTATGCCCTGCTCACTTTAATTTTCGCTCGAGTAACAGGATATGAACCCGGTGAATTTATACATAGTTTTGGTGATGTACATATTTATGAAAACCATCTTGAACAAGCGAGGGAGCAGCTGAAAAGAAAGCCAAAAAAGTTTCCGATTGTAATAATTAACCCGAAAGTAAAAAAGTTAACAGATCTTCTTCCGGAGCATATTACTCTTGAAAATTATAACCCCCACCCTCCAATTAAAGCAGAATTGACAGTTTCGGGAGGGTATTTTGCGAAAGGTCAAAAACCCAATAAATTTAAACGATGACCACTCAAAAATTCAGTATTGTTGTTGCAATAGATGAAAAACGAGGAATCGGTAAGGACAACAAAATTCCCTGGCACATAAAAGAAGATCTTGTTAATTTAAAAAATTTAACCCAAAACCAGGTCGTAATTGTCGGTGCCAATACATTTATATCAATGCAGAGCTATTATGATAAAAGCGAGAGAGAAATGCCCGGTAAAGTTTATATAGTTGTTACAGACGATAGAGGATTTAATCCGAGTTGTTCAAATGCAATTTGTGTTTATTCAATTGATGAGGCAATTAAAAAAGCCAAAAGTTACGGTACTGACGAGGTTTTTATAATCGGGGGTTCGCAGATATTTAAACAAATGATTAAGCTTGCAAATAAACTATATTTGACGATAGTGAAAGGGGATTTTGATTGCGATACATTTTTTCCTGGTTATTCGGATTTTAAAAATGTAATTTCTTCGAAGAGAGAAAAGAACGAAACAAATGAATTCGAATTTAAAATATTGGAGAGAATCACTAAGGAATAATATATTTTATAAAGTATAATGTGGTTATGGAAAAAGTTTTGGAAATAATTAAGTTAGAAGAAGAGAGACAGCGGAACACTTTGATGATGATTCCGTCGGAAAATTATGCATCAGCTTCTGTGCGTTCGGCTGTCGGCAGTATGCTTTCCAATAAATACTCCGAAGGGTATTCGGGAAGACGATATTATCAGGGCAATAAATTTATTGATGAAATTGAGACTCTTGCGATAGATCGGGCAAAAAAACTTTTTAAAGTTGAGCATGTAAATGTCCAGCCTTATTCCGGATCTCCTGCCAATTCTGAAGTATTATTTGCGCTTTGTAATCCTGGGGATACGATAATGGGATTGGAATTAGCCTCGGGTGGACATTTGACTCATGGTCAACCAAACATAACTTTTTCGGGAAAATATTTCCGCTCCGTTCAATTCGGATTGGATGAGAAAGGACTTCTTGATTATAAAAAAATTGCAGGATTGGCAAAAAGAGAAAAACCAAAATTGATGATAATCGGAACAACCGCATATCCTCTGGCTTTTGACTGGAAAAAATTCGGAGAAATTGCCGATTCGGTTGGCGCTTGGCTAGTTGCCGATATTTCCCATGTTTCGGGACTCGTTATTGCAGGCGCATATCCTTCACCGGTTCTTTATGTCCACGTCGTAACAACAACGACACACAAAACTCTTAGAGGACCAAGGGGTGCTATGATAATGGTTACAAAAAAAGGTTTAAAAAAAGACGCGGAACTTTCGACAAAAATTGATAAGGCAGTTTTTCCGGGAATGCAGGGAGGACCGCATAATAATACAACCGCAGGCATTGCTGTCGCTTTAGGTGAAGCATCAACTATGGGTTTTAAGTCTTACGGTAAACAAATAGTAAAAAATGCAAAAGTGTTGGCGAAAGAATTAACAAGCGGAGGGTTAAATTTAGTTGCAGGTGGAACAGAGTGTCATTTAATTGTTATTGATTTAAGAGCGGAAAAATTGTCAGGAAATGTTGTGGCCGAAGCTTTGGAGGTTGCGGGAATTGTAGTGAACCGAAATTCCGTTCCAAACGATCCGATGCCTCCTTTTTATCCGTCCGGAATACGGTTGGGGACACCAGCGATTACTACAAGGGGAATGAAAGAGCCCGAAATGAAACAGATTGCAAAGTGGATTTTGGATGTAGTTGGATATGTAGCTCCGTATAAGCTTCCTGAAAATCCGGAAACCAGAAATACTTTTATGAAAGGTTTCAAAGAAAAAATAAGAACGGATAAAAAACTACTGGGAATTGCAGAGGATGTTAAAAAACTTTGTTTAAAATTTCCAATCAATTGAAAGATAAACAACCAATATTTTGTCGTAATGCAAACTGCTCGCTTTACAGAAATCAAGCATGTAGGCTTTGGAATTGGGTTATTGATGGTTGGCTTTCACCATTAGGTAGGGCAAGGCAGAACAAACGGCTTACAGAATTATCAATAAATAATCCGGCAGAATTAGTCCGACAGTGTTCGATCGTGGAATAAAATAATAATTAAATTAAGGGATTAAATTCTAACCTTCAAGATCCATACGGGTTAGCTCGTCGTAAAGTCCGGAATTTTCGTCGTATAATTCATCAAGTGTTCCTGGTCCCATACCGCCAGTGATCGAGGCTCTTTTTTGCTTTTTAGCTTTTTTTGTCAACCTTCGGAGTTTGTCTGGTGATGCCTTTGCTAACTCTAATAATGCATCCGCTTTATCTTTATAGTATAGTTCTTGAGTACTTGGTTTCCCTCCTCGGTTCAACCATCTACGACCAGCAAGATAATCTACTACGAATTCGGGCGCCGGCGGACCCGTACTCGTATCTGGGGTTCCTCTTGCCATATTCCTTTATGAGCATTAATAATTCGATGTCAAGGGGAATAAATTATTAATTTCTGTTAAAATCTGGACTGTATGGCATATATTTTTGACGGAAAGACTTTTGCAAAAGAAAAAGAGGAAAAACTTGCAAAGCAAGTTATAAGTCTTAAACAAAAAGGAATAACTCCAAAATTGGTATCGATAATTGTGGGTGATGATCCGGCGAGCACTCTTTACGTTAATTTAAAAAAGAAAGCTGGGGAGAGAATTGGTGTAACAGTAGAAGTTATAAGTGAGAAGTCGGAAATAAGTAATACAGAACTAACAAACGTTATAAATAATTTAAACGAGGACAAAAGTGTAAACGGAATTATGATTCAGCTGCCACTGCCTGCAAATTTCTCGGACAGCCAAAGGGATGAAATAATAAATTCAATTGCGGAAGAAAAAGATGTCGACGGTCTTCGAAAAAAAAGTAAATTTATTCACCCAACGTCAAAAGCCGTTTTGGAAATCCTGGAATTTTCTTTAACTAAAATCAATTTCCAGCCCCGAAATGTTTTAATAATCGGATCGACCGGGATGGTTGGTAAGCCGCTTGTGAGGGAACTGCGAAAAACAAATTACAAATTATGGGAGGCAAATTCGGGAACAAGTGAAATTTCGGAGTTGGTAAAAATAGCCGATGTTATAATATCTGCAACGGGAGTGGAGAATTTGGTAAAATCTGAATGGGTAAAAACGGGAGCTGTTTTGATTGATGTGGGTTCTCCAAAAGGCCCTGTTACAATTTCGTGTTTATTGGAAAATTTACTTGAAAGTTGCCTCGGATGAGTATATATTAAAGAGTAGATTTTTAGATTAATCCTGAAATAAATAGATATTGAAAGAGTTGGGAATAAGGATCCGCATAATAAAGGTTGGAGTGAAAGTGCTGATAGAGATCAGCGTGGTGTAGTAGTCTGGAATAAGACATTTACTGGACCAAGATTAGGCATTGTTAATGTGATTTATGATGGCACTTCCGTAGTAGCCCATGCGATTATGGGCTCAACTATACAGGAGGAAAGAGCCACTGTTCAGGCTGAAAAAGAAATATCACGTCTTAGTTTTACATTTACAAGACAATAAAGACCAAAGGTCAAACTCCTTCTTCTTGTTTTTTACGTAATTTCAAATATAATACATCTACACATACTTAAGGAATGAATTCCTGAATGCTTTTCTGAGCTTCTCCCTTAAGTAGCGGTCTAAGGAATTCTAAAAATTTATGAGCACTAAAATTTCATTGGATGAACTGATTAAAACCGGAGCTCATTTTGGCCATCAAACAAAAAGATGGAATCCAAAAATGGGTGAGTATTTATATGGTGTAAAAGACGGAGTTCATATTTTTAATCTGGAAAAAACGGCCAAATGTTTAGAGGAGGCTTTGGAGTTTTTAAATAAATCAGCAGCCAGCGGAAAAAATGTTTTGTTTTTAGGTACAAAAAAACAAGCCAAAGATATTATCAAAAAAGTTGCAATTGAATCCGGAAGCTACTACGTTAATGAAAGATTCTTGGGAGGAACCTTTACAAACTTTGCGCAAATTAAGCGTTCAACCGAAAAGTTGGTTGATATGAAGAAAAAGTTTGCGGAAAATTTTTACCAAGGCTACACAAAAAAAGAAAAGTTGCTTCTTGAGCGTGAAGTTGCAAGACTTGAGCGTTATTTTCGGGGAATTGTCGGAATAAAAGAAACACCGCAGGTTATGGTTGTTGTAGATATTAAACGCGAGTATCAGGCGATTAAAGAAGCGGTAAACATGGGAGTTACCGTTGTTGCGCTTGTTGATTCGAACACCGACCCGAGTTTAATCGATTATCCGATTCCTATGAATGACGACGCGACAAAAGCTCTCGAGTATGTTTTAGAGCTAATGGGAGCAGCAATTAAGGAAGGAAGAGAAGAAGGAATCAAAAAAGTGGAAGTTGAGAAAAAGAAAGAAGAGGCCGCAAGCAAAAAGAAAGAGGCTAAAAGCGAACCAAAAAAAACTTCCGGAAAGAAAACTAAACTCAAGAAATAACATGGCAAAAATAACTGCAGATGAAATAAGAAAATTAAAGGAAGCAACTGGGGCTCCTGTAATGCGTGCAAAAAAACTTCTTGAGGAATTGAACGGTAACTTTAAAAAAGCCGAAGAGATTTTGCGTAAGGAAGGATTTGAAAAAGTTGCGAAGAGGGCAGACCGCGCGACCGCTCAGGGACTTATTGAAACTTATGTTCATCACTCGGGAAA
>LBVN01000024.1 GCA_000993115.1 Candidatus Woesebacteria bacterium GW2011_GWB1_38_8b | reverse complement strand
GGTTTAGATTTTGAGTTGGTGTTGAATCCGGATTTTGAGATTGATGTGCCGGATTAACAGGTTCGTTTAGTGGATTACCGGGAAAACCGTCAGGATTTTGGGCAGAATCATTCATCACATTAATAATATGTAAATAATTTTATTATTGCAATGGAGAACCTGTAATTACAAATGATAATATTAATTATCAAGTATTATGTTAAACAGATTAAGGTCTTATATCCCGTCCAACGATCTTTGGTCAAAGACAATTTCGTTTTCTATAATCTTGCTTTTTATTTTTACTGCCGACGCGATTTTATCCTATTGGGTTCCGGTATATCTCGAAAATGTTTATAAAAACACTCTCAAAGTAGGATATATAATAAGCGTCTCCTCTGTAATCGGACTTCTTTCCGATTTAATATTTCCTCAAATTTTAAAAGGAATTACAGTAAAAAAACTTGTACTTTTTTCAGCAGTTACAAGTCTGTTTTTTTCATCTTCACTTTTTGCAACCACCTGGACACCTGTAATATTAGTATTTTTATTTGCGATGGGGGTTTGGGGGGTTTATTTTGAGCTTATCAAATTTGCCGAACAACAATTTGTATCCGATACCGTTCCGCTTCGATTTCACTCTAGCGGGTGGGGAGTAATTGTTGTTTTCAGAAGCATATCTTATTTTATAGGACCGATTATAGCGGGATCTTTAATGGAAAACATCCGCTACCCTGTTATAATCGCGCTTTTTTTGGAAATATTAGCAATAATTTTAATTCACTATTTCAGAAGTGCTCATGAAAGGCCGTTAAAATTTGAAATTAAAAAAGTAAATTTGATGTCTGAATTTGAGCATTGGGGTGTTTTGGTAAAACATGTTTGGCCGATTGTTCTTCTTAGTACCTTAATGGGATTTATTGACGCAGCATTTTGGACATTAGGCCCGATTGTTTCCGAAAAAAGTAGCATGGGTGGTCATTTATTGGGTGGCGCACTGGTTTCGGTTTATATGCTTCCGTCAATTTTTATGGGACTCATAGTTTCCAAGCTCAAGATTTTTAAAGGCAAAAAAAGACTTGCAATCAGTTTGTTTTTGTTGGCAGGAATTTTTCTGTCTTTGTTGACCTCGGTGAGTAATTATCAATTACAGTTACTTCTGGTTTTTATTATGAGCGTTCTTTTATCTTCAGCATACCCTTTGTCGGATGCGGTCTATAGCGACATCGTTTCGCGGATGGGACGTGAACGCCAGCATTTAATCGGGTTATCCTCTTCAACTTTTAGTCTTGCTTATATTTTTGCGCCGACTCTTGCCGGTTTTGGGGCTAACTATTTTTCTGAAATAAAAACGCTTGGGATAATCGGATATTTTTGTGTGTTTTTTGGATTTTTTCTTTTGTTCTTTACTCCCAATAAGTTGAAGGTGCCACAAAAAACAATACAAAAATGGAAGTAAATAACTGTTTTTTAGATTGTGATTAGACTTATTAAATAAATTAAATCTTAAATTGCGGATATTGTGACTACTATAGCTTTAATAAATGTTTATTACTCTTGTATTTTTTTACAAAGTTGCTATCTTATAATTAAATGAGAAAGGTAAATTTTAGAAGTTTTATATTTTTCCTATTTCTACTTTTTGCTTTGTTCTTTCTTAATAACCCTTCTGTCTCAAGAGCTCAAACCGTTTGTACAAGCTCGGATGTTAGTATAAGTTTACCTCTAACTGATTTGGGAACTGGTGAGTATTACAGGCTAACTGACACAAATCCTTTAACATATATTCCTACAGGAATTATAGGTGGTCTGTATCCCGGTGGATCAAACATCAGACCTCCTGCTCATGAAGCAAGCGGGGTAGGCATCGCCCAAAGTATTCAACCTCTTGGTTCTTCCGGTTTGCCTGATCCCAACGGAAAAATCGGTATGATATCAGCCGGAATGTCTAACACACAGATGGATTTTCAGGAATTTATGGGAACGGTCTCGGCTGATCCAAATATTAATCCAAAATTGGTGGTAACAAACGGAGCAATTGGCGGAGGTATTATTGAGGCTTGGGTAGATCCGAATTATACTGATACAAATCCTGTGTATCAGACAATCTGGCAAAATTTTGATGATCATATTGCTAGCGCCGGACTGACACGTGCACAGGTTCAAGTGGTTTGGGCAAAAGTTACTCAGCTTCAATATAAAACTCAGTTTCCTCAGGATATGCAGGCATTGACTGATATGTACGTCACTTTGGCACAAGAACTCAAAAGCCGACTGCCGAACCTGAAAATAATTTATTTTTCCAGCAGAACCAGATCTTACAATTACATGACGGGTCTTGCGCCGGAACCCACTGCGTTTGAGAATGGTTTTGCTGTGAGATGGTTGGTTGAACGGCAAATCAACGGTGATCCTGCTTTAAATTACAATCCCGACAATGGTTCTGTTATATCAGCCTATATTAGTTGGGGTCCATATCTTTGGATTAATGGAAACACTCCGCGCTCGGATACCAGAGTTTGGTTGGCATCAAATTTAGTTGGTGATTGTACTCATCCTAGTACAGCCGGATTAGATTATGTTTCCGGGACTGCCGGACCACAAGGAGTAAGTATGATGATAAGTATGATGATGGAATTTTTCAAAACAGATACAACTTCGGCACCATGGTTTTTGTACTCAGGTGTTCCCACCCCGACACCAACACCAATTCTTTCTGAAACTTTAACTCCTACTCCAACCGCGTCTTTAACCCCTACACCCACACCAACGCCAACATCAACACCACCCTTTGGGGGATTAGTTTCATCATGGGGATTTGCAAATGATATTGTTACGGATGATATTAGCGGTTGTACGGGATGCGTAAATAATGGGGCAGTCTGGTTTACACAGAGTATTTTTTCGGGAGCATATGAATTTGACGGAATGAATGCATATATGAATTTAGGAACTTTTCCTTTCATCAACAATCAAAGTTCATTTACAGTATCAGCTTTGGTCAGACCCGATTTTGATCAGAATGCCACAGTCTGGAGATATGTATTTAATCACGGTTCGGAGGTTGCATTATTCTTTTTGGCACAAAATAGGGATTGGAGGTTTATGATTAGAACAACCAGTGCCCAGTATTTTTTGGACACACAAGGCTTAATCTGGCTGCCGGGTACATGGCATATGTTAACAGCAACCTATGACGGAATGCAGATGAAAATATTTTGGGATGGTGGTTTGGCAGGGACAAAAGCTGCATCAGGAAGTATAGCTTCCGATACAGGTGCTACATATATGGGAGCGAATGCGATTAGAAAAGATAAGTTTGATGGGGCAATTGATGAATTAAAAGTGTTTGATACAGTGTTAGCAAATAGCGATGTTTTAGACTTATACTATTCCTATTTTTCACCTACACCTACACCAACTCCCACACCCACAGAGAGCCTCATACCGACTCTCACACCAACTGAAATTCCTTCGGTAACACCTACTCCGACAGACATAGTTATTCCTAGCGATACTCCAACTCCCACTCCAACACCCACACCACCCGCGGGTGGCTTAGTCTCATCATGGGGATTTGCTACCGATTTGGTAACAGATGATATAAATGGATGCTCTGGGTGTGTCAATAATGGGGCTGATTGGTTTTTCTTCAGTATATTTTCCGGAGGTTATGATTTTAACGGAACGACGAGCTACCTTAATTTAGGCACGTTTCCATTTTTGAGTGGATCGTCTAATTTTACAGTCTCAACCTGGATCAGACCGGACTTTGATCAGAATCATACTAATTTTCGGTATGTATTTACGAATGGCTCACGTGTAACGTTAACGTATGTACCAAGCCTGCACGATTGGCGGTTTTTGATACGAAACGGATCACAAAAATTTGTTGATACGCAAGCTACTGCATGGGTTTCCGGCACATGGCACCTTTTAACAGCGACTTATGATGGAGCCGAGATGAAAATATATTGGGATGGAAATTTATCGGGTACAAAAGCAACGACCGGAAGTATTGTAGCTGATTCAGGAGCAACTTATTTGGGGGCTTCGATAATCAGAAGTGATAAGTTTGACGGCGCAATTGATGAGTTAAATATTTATGACCATGCTCTTTCTGCTTCTGAAGTTTCAAGTCTTTTTCTAGTACACTAAGGACTTTCTAGATAATATTTAATTTTTAATCTTTCCTATCACCGGATATTTTCGGATGATTATTTCTCCGACGCCGACTTCGTTTAGCTCAGCTGTTGCATCACGACCTGTAAGGTAATTGTAAGTTTTTCCCGCCGCGTAAAATCCGGCTCCTGCCGAAACATCATACACTTTTCCCTCATAACCCATATAGATTGGTAGTTTTGGATTAGTGCCGTTATATTTTTTAAGCTCATCTCCCGAAAAATATCTACTTTCCCAATCGGATGAATTTGCCGGTTTGTTTTTTGGGAACAGGTAGAGCTTTACCGCAAAGCTAAAGAGAAATACAACGACAACAGAAGATATCGAAATTATTGTAACTAGCTTTACTAATTTACTGTTTTTGGGTGGTTTTTTGTGTTTCATAATTTTAAGTAACTACCATCATATCACGATTATCATTGATTTTATCCTGTTGACTTTGACGCATCAGTCAGCATAATATTTTTCTATAGTGAAAAGATTCAAAGGAAAGCTAGGAGTCCTTTTGTATACACCTGTGAATGGGTTTATAGCTTCTGCTCTTATTCTGGTTTTAGCTACATCGATTTCTCTTTTTGTTTATCAAAAAAGGAATGTTGGAAAAGGCGTAAATAAGGGAATGTCGTCGTCGAGCGTAGTTACACAAGATGTGCTCCAGGCATCACAACAGCCAATTGTTGTTGATCACAATTCAGTTAATCTTTTTGAACAAATTCCTGATCAATACTTAAGTGCAGCTCGCAATTTGCGTGTTATGTTTTCTGATAGGTCGGTGGGGCAAAACATTCATGAGTATTTAAACTGCTTTTCTGCTTTGTCGTGGGCAACTTCAAGTCCTTCATGCAGGGTTGCTTATTACAATTCAAACTGGAATTTTAAAACATTTAGTGAACGGGATAGGCTTGCGGGAACTGTCCCTTCAAGTGTCTTATTTACACCCGATCCTATTAAGTATGACCGTTCAAATTGGAAGTTTGTGTTCAGGGGTGGCAGTTTCTCATACTTAACACAGGATTTTATTACTTCACTTGCTCCTCAGTATTTAGAAATCACCGATGTTTTGATGTACGAATTCAGTTATCTCAATATTAGAGCTACCGATACGGTGATAAACGATCCGGTGAATGGTTACTGGGCAAATTCTACCCGTAACTATGATGTAAATGATTATGAGAACTTTATATCGGCAAACCCCGGCAAAATTTTTCCTTTCTGGACAACCAGTTATGCCAGAAGTATTGGGACAGAAGTTGGGATGCAGTTTAATAGTACAATGCGCCAATATGCAATAAATAATAACAAGATTCTTTTTGATGTTGCCGATATTTTAAGTTTCACCCCTGACGGAGAGCCTTGTTATGACAACCGCGATGGGATTGCTTATACAAGTCAGCAAGGTCAGTACGAAAATAATCCCGATGATGGGGTAAGCTACCCAGCTATTTGTCAGGATTATACAACTGAACCCGATGGCGGACATTTAGGTAGTGTTTCTTCCGGGGGACTTCGGGTAGCAAAGGGTTTTTGGGTTATGATGGCACAAATTGCTGGTTGGAATCCATATGGGCAGTCGCTTCCTATACCCACAACTTACTATTCAGATCCGTCTGAGTCTACTCCTACGCCCACAAGGTATTACACCCCAACACCGACACCGACGCGTGTTCCAACAGCTACTTTAACACCGACATCGATTCCGCAAGGGGGAGTAAGTATCCATGTTGGAGATTTAGATGGCAAAGTAAACATTGTCAATGGAGGGTGGCAGGCAAGAGTTGAAGTTTATGTTCATAATTCCATGTTGTGGTTCCCGGTGCTGTAGTAACAGGTCGGATGTCGAGCGTTCCGGGTATAACAGTAAAATGCACAACTAATGCAACTGGTTGGTGTCCTGTCTTTTCTCCCTATAGGCTTTCAGATACAATAACCTCTGATACTTTTACTCTCTCGGGTATTTCACTATCGGGATATTCTTACGCATCACAGTACAATCATGATGTAGATGGAAGCACTGATGGATATTCTTCAACCGTAAATAGATAAAATTGCCTCATTTGTTCTCGAATCAAAGGGTGGGTTGATTGAGAGTTTTGGGAGATACAAATATATTAACAGGAATAATTCAATCATTGATTTAGTCATTCCAATATTAAATAATAAATGATTGATAAAAAGGAGGTGAGAAGAATTTGAAAAATATATTAATTTTTGTTGTCGGATTGTTTCTGCTGCTTTCCTCATTTGTAGTAGTCAAAGCAAAAAGTAACGCTAATTCCGGATCGAATAAATCGGCCGTGGGAGAGACTCGTTCAACTAATGCTAAAAAGAATGAAGATACAGCAAATACCTTGTCACCAAGTGAATTAGCAAAAACAAAATCTGCAACAGCAAAGTTAAATAAAATTAAAGAAGTTACAGACGATCCTGTGATTATAGAAGAGGTTGATAATTTAGCTCAGGAACAAGAGCAAATTGAGGCAAGTGCGGAAGCGGTTTTAAATAAAGCAGACAGACCTGCAGCCGTAAAGTTTTTGATCGGACCTGATTATAAAAATTTGGGGCAACTACGAAGCGAAGTTGTTCATACCAGAAATAATATAAGGCAACTTGAAAGAATTCAGGAAAAGGCCGGAGAAGATGAACAACTGGCAATTCAAGCAGCGCTTTCGGAGCTAGAGGAATCTGCGAGTCGTTTGCAGTCTGAGATGTATACTAAACTTTCCGGATTTTCCCTTTTTGGTTGGCTATTTAGATGGTTAAACGGATTTACTCCTCCCGATGAGGAAGTTTTACCGACTGTAACAGTTACACCGACAATTACTGGTGAACTGACAGTAACGCCAATATCAACACAGGAAGCGACAATGACACCAACACAGACGTTAGTTCCGACCGAAACTCTAACTGTAACCCCTACGCCATAACAAGCGTTGTTTTGGGGAATTTGATTGGGTGGTCATTTTTGGTGGTTGTTGAGGATAGTTACGTTTCGGCACCGATTATTTCTGTAATGGTGTCTACAGTTTGTTTGAGCTTACCGTTTTCGTTGACTATTACGTGTGAGAAAACGCTTTTGTATTGTACGAGAACGCTTTTGTCTTGATTATCTCTTTGTTTATAGTCGTTTGGATCGTAGCTTTCTTTGTCGCGGGCCTTTCTTCTTTGGTGAAGGGTATTTTTGGGAGAAGTAATAAATATTACTTCTGATATTGTTTTTAAAATTCTGCTTTCGTATTTTGTAAATTGTTCGTCAAAAAAGCAATGTGTAGCAACCTTGGCAGCAAGTGATGTATCAATTCTCCAGATTACTTTGTGACCATCATAAATGACTTTATGGAATTCGCTTTTCGGTGTTGCTTTACGAGAAGTTCCGTATTTTAGAGGTACTTCAACTAATTCTTTGGATTTATGCATTAAGTCCAAGATTTTGGGTTTTACAAAAAAGTAGTGGACTCCGTGAATTTCTCCATCACGAGGCAATCTGTCTGTGCATGTAATCAAACGTCGAAACTCGGGAAACCTTTTTAATAAATTATCTATAACTGTATCTTTACCCGAACCGGATAACCCGGTAATAACAATTAACTGACCTGTGTTTTTCATAATAATTCCAAGATACTTATTATACAAAAACTTTAAAGAATTTATGCAAAGTGAACCCTGTTTTGTACGAAGGTAAAACCAAAAGAAGGTATTAATGATTAGTGTACGAATGATTATTACCGATTAATCTTAATGCGGTTTTTGTAATTGCACCCGGAGTTTGGGTAACTTTGAATAAACATTCGTTTGCTCCGTATTCAAGAGCTTTTTTGGTTTTTTCTCCCGTTTCCAGATTTGTTAAAACTAGAATTGGGGTTTCAGAGTTTAGCGTATTTTTGTTTCGGATGAATCGAATGGTTGAGAGTGTATCGGTGCTAGGAAAAAGAAGATCAAGAAGAATTAAATCATATTTTTTACTTGCAATCAGTTTTTCAGCAGAAGGAATGGTGGAAACGTCATCAACCAAAAATGAAGCGTTCAAAAAAGCTTGTTTGTAAAGCTTGAGCAAATCACTATCATCGTCAACTATCAAAACTCTTTTCATCTAATTTTCTCTGTACATTAATTTTACTCCACTTGTACAGTTTTAGTGAGGTTTGACAAAGATTGTTAATAATATTTTGTGATACCATAAATTATGGAAGAAATTAATAGTCCTGAAACACAACAGATGGTTTTGCCTGCCGTTCAACAGACCACGAACGTTAATCAGGAAATAATAAACCCTCCCCTGGAAATGACTACAGTTGACGCTTTTCAAGAAGTACCTGGTGGACTTCGACTAAGATTGTCTGCCTCTGTGTTTGACGGCTTAGCAATAAGTGCGCCAATGAGCATTGTTTACTCCATAATTATTATGTTTACAAACAATGTGTTTTCATTTACACAGAGAAATTATTTTATGAATATTCTTTTATTAATATTTTACTTCGTTGTTATGGTTGGATATTTTATATATTTTGATGTGAAAAAGGGAGCGACGCTTGGAAAGAAAGTATATGGCTTGAAAGTGGTTGACATAGATACTCAAAAAAACTTGCGATTTAAAAATGCATTTATAAGAGAGGTTGTTTCCAGGGGTATTTTGTTTATACCTTTCTTAGGGTTTATATTTATGATAATTAACTTTTTTGTGATTTTATTTTCTCCGGTAAAAAGAGGAATACATGACAAAATTGCTAAAAGTCGGGTAATAGTTGTAGAAAAATCATGGACGTTTATAAAACAATTGGGTTTATTGTTATTACTTATAGCAGTTACAATTATTCCTTATATTTTAGTGTTACCCAAGTTTATAAGGGGATCAGAAGAAATTAACAAATGTCTTATGAATTGTATAGAGTCCGGAAACTTTAATCACAAAGACAACATCGAATTTCAAAAAGAAGCGCAAAGGTGTAACCAACAATGCGTTAAGTAATTACTACGCCAGAATTCACTTCAAAACACAAATCCCTCCACAACCTTCACAAATAGTTTTGTATTGACAATATCCCAATAAGCATTCTTTTGCATTTGGCATAGAACCCCCGCAAAGTTGAAAGGGTAAAGCTTTTTTCGGTAGAGACACAATTCCGGAAAAATAAAAAATTGTAAATAGAATTACAAATATTATTAAAATACCGATTTTTGGGAATGTGATTTTTGTAACCTCCTTCATATATTTATTATACAATACAGGTATGACTGACTTAAAAACTCTTGAAAAGAAAGTTAACGAACTTGAAGAAAGGTTGAAAAAGCTTGAAGAAACTGTTTTGGCGGGCGGGGATAAGGATGAAAAGAATTACATGGATGCACTTTACGAAAAAGCTAAAGAATTGGTAACAAAGAACAATAAGGCAACTGAATATTTCTTACAGAGAAAACTGCTTATCGATTACCAAAGAGCGACAAAACTTTTAAATAAATTGGAAGCAAATGGGGTAATCGGACCGGAAGCAGGAGTTGAACCAAGAAAGATTCTTGTAGGTTAGCGATGAGAGTATGAAAAAGATTATTTTGGTTTCTGTTTTGATTTTAATCGTGTTGTTATTTTCAAAACTGGTTTATAGAAGCGAACGAATTACTGAACCAGTGGAAGGTTATGTTCTGAAAAATTTGTATGGAGAGAAAATAAGGTGTTTGGTTGGAGCTCCAATATTACTTCCAAAATACTGTGTTTCACCATGCTGGGGTAATTATTGCTTTGTAATTAAGTTTCCTTGAGGCTATTTTGCAACCCTGGATGCAATTGCCCTGAGTAGTTCGGCTTTGCTCACTATAAATTTATCGAAGGAGAAGACATTCGAACCTATTATTCTAAAAACACTTCAACCTAAATATTTTTTTAGAAGCTTTTTATTGAGTATTTCTAATTTACCTGTTTTGAGAAGATCTTTAGTTCCTGATTGGTTTTGAATTTTTAGAAACACTTTTTCAGGGTTTTGGAAAAAGAAACAAATTCTTTCAAGTTGTTTTGGAACTGTATTAAGCGGAAGATCTTTCAAGCTGAACCATCTATGCTCGTCTGCTTCGTCTGATAATTTTACTTTCCCTTTTTTAATTTCGCACAGAAAAGTTAAGACAATTTCACTATCTTGCGGTTTTGAATTTAAGGCTACAATTTTATTAATTGTAACTGTCAATCCCGTTTCTTCTTTAACTTCCCTTATCAGGGCGTTTATTGGAGTTTCATAGGGCTTCATTCCACCACCCGGGAGATTCCATGTGTCCATATCGTTTCTGTGAGAGAGAAGTATCTGTATATGTTTGTTTAAAATAATTGCAAAGACTCCGATGGTGAACATGCCTAATTATACATTTTTTATTGATTTATGTTCGAACTTCCTTTTATCCACACTCTATTTTAAGAGAATTTTGAAGCTGGTTTTTGTTAGCAGGGGTAGGTGGCTCGACTTCGAACATCCTGGCACGACATTAGCTCTTTTATATAGAGAAAATCAAGCAATTCCTTAACTCACAACCAGTATTTGCTTTCAACTAACTTAATAGTTAAAATTCGCGTATGGCTGAAAGACTTGCGGAAAGAATAAATGAAATTGCTTCAGAAAACTCAACCTCACCCGTTACACCAGATTTTTTTAGCAGAGTTAAAGAGGGTCAATTAACACGAGACGAAAACCCATTTACACATTTTTGTGTTTATTTTGCAGGTTTTGACCCCGAAGCAAAAAAGGTTTTTATTGGACATCATAAAAAATCAAGCCTCTGGCTTTTTAATGGTGGACATATAGACAAAGGAGAAACGCCTGAGGAATCTTTGGAAAGAGAGATGGGTGAAGAGTGGGGGTGTAAGATTGATTTAAAAAGTATTGGTAAGTCAAAATTATTGACAATAACGCCCATTAACCATCCAACAATAAAATGTAATAGACATTTTGATATTTGGTATTTTGTTCCCCTTTTAGAAGCAGATTTTAGCCCCGACCAAGCGTTACTAGATACAGAATTTTATACAACTGGTTGGAAAAACATAGAAGAAGCAAAAAGAATAATTACTGATACGAATACTCTTCAAGCTATTTCGGAGTTTGAGACTCTATTTAATAAAAAATAGCCTCAAGGTTCAATTCACTTCAGGGTTTAGTATGGTTTGATACTGTTTCTTGAAGCTAAATAATTTGCAGGGCTGGAGGGAATTGAACCCCCGTTCTCGGTTTTGGAGACCGATGTCCTACCACTGAACGACAGCCCTGTGTATTTTAAGGCTTCAGTGGTCAAGCTTTGCTTTTGTTGTAAACTTAAGCTCTGCTTACCATCTCAACGACAGCCCTAATATTCCGTATTTTACTTTATTTTGAATGATTTGGGAAGAAAACTGCGAAGATTTGTAAATTACTTCAATTTGCTTGATTCTTTATGAGGAGTTGATTTTCTGCAATGTTTGCAATATTTATTGATTTGTAATTTGCCTTTGCCTTTTGTATCCATATTAACCTTATTACGTTGTGTAACGTAATTTTGACTTTTGCAGACACTGCAGATCATTGCTACTATTTCACGAGCTCCTTTTTTTGCCATGATTCAACTTTGATGACCGCAGGTTACAAACTTGTGGTGCAACAGCGTATTTTAACAGATGAAGTTGGGCTAAACAATATCAATATTATTTAATGCCAGCTTCCAACTTATTTGTGACCTATTTTCAAACAATTTATAGGCATCTTTTTTATCTTTTTCAAAATCATAACGGGTACATTTATTGACTTTCATGTAATGTGTTATCAAACTCTTAAAATTTCTTTCACCTTTTGCGCTTTGAAGCCCTGATAACCCGATATGTTTAACTGCATGACAATTTTTACAAAGGGGGATTATGTCTTTGAGATTTTGTGTGGAAGATTTAGTATTGAATTCCCAAACTTCATGACAGTCAAGTTTTTTTGTGTTGACACCGCAAATTGCGCATTTTTCTCCCCAGGTTTCCAAAACTTTTTTCCGAAGTATTTGCCATTTTTCTTTGCCAAGTAACGTTCTTAAGTTATTGTTCCAACTTGATTGGGGAATAAGTTCAATTGTAAGTTTTTTTGAAGGCATTTTATTAATTTTGGAGCCCACGTCCGGGATAGGAATTAAAATAATTCATATGCTTCAGCTTACTTTATTTCGGTTTTTACAAACCGAAAGCCGTAAGATTCATCATCGAATCGGAGACCTTCTTGTTTTTGGAGCCTGAGGTGGGAATTGAACCCACGACCCCTTTCTTACCAAGAAAGTGCTCTACCCCTGAGCTACCCAGGCTAACTAGAGGGATTATATCAGTATTTTAACTCACGCCCAAGTGCTTTTTACCTTTGTAACTGCTCTTGACATTACTTCTCGCTTCTTAAATAATGGATATATGAGTACAAAGAAAATGCTTGCGGCAGGTCTAGTTATTTTAGTTGCAATCGGAGGATTTGTAGCAGGCTTAATTCTTCTTCGTGACAGACAGGATATTGGTGAGCAGGCAGCTGTTCCGGGAGGCCGCGCAACCGTTACTTTTAATCCTTCAACCGGAAATTACAAAGTTGGGGATAGTATCCAGACTGCGGTTTATTTTAATACGGATAATATTGCGATTTCAGGAGTTGCGGTGAAGGTTTTATATCCTTTCTCAGGAACTACTCCTGAGGTCACAGTGACTTCTATTACAGTAAATCCTACACTCTTGTCGTCCGGAGATTGGAGCTGTCCGACTCAGGAAACAAAAGTGGAAGGGAGTAATGTTGTAATTAATATTTCCTGTACGGTTGGAACTGCTGCGTTGGGTTATACAAATAACGTAGATACACTCCTTGCAAACCTTTCGCTTCGTGTTCAGAGAGTTCCTCCGACATCACCTTTGGTTTTGCGATTTGATCCGGTAGAAAGTGTTGTTACAAGGCGTTCTGATAATCAGGATGTCCTTCTTGTTCCAGTGAGTTCGGGATCTTTTAATATCGAGGGTGCAGGAGCACCATCCGGTACAGCGACTCCGACAGTGCGTGCAACAGGTTCTGTCACAACAACCCCGACTCCTACAGTTAAATTAACCGGAACAGGAACTGTAACGGTAACAAAGACCCCTACACCCACAGCTTTACCAGGTGCTGGTATATCATTACCAACTTATGCAGGTGTTCTCTTCGGTGCAGTGATAATTTTTGCCGCACTTCTTCTGGCAATCTAGAATTGATGCTAACATTAGAATCAACGTGAGACGAACCTTTTTGTATTTGGTAATAATCTTTTTGTTCGGAGTACTGATTTTTTCATGGCTAAATTATCCAGGAGAAACCCGGTTGTTCAAGAAAGGTGGTTTATTAAAATTTAATACAAATAGTGAGACCGGAAAAGTCAAATTGTTATTAGGTGGAGACGTAATGCTGGGACGGACTGTCCAAAATGTCATTAAAACCGGAAACGATAATACGTATCCGTTTTTTCAAATCGCGGATTTTCTAAAAAGTTATGATTTGGTTTTTGTTAATCTGGAAAATCCGATTGTAAAAAATTGTCCCTCGACAAGCTCGGGGTTTAAATTTTGCTCAAACCCGGAGTCTTTAGAAAGTCTGAAATACGGTGGAATTGACATTGTTAACATTGCAAACAATCACACCGGTAATTACGGAAAAACCGGGTTTGTCGATACTAAAAATTATTTATCAGACGGTGGAATTTCTTATGTTGGTGACGGCAATCTGGTAATTAAACAATTGAATGATGAAAAATTAGGATTTTTGGGTTTTGATTTCACGGTTAATAAGCCTAGTCCGGCTGATTACGAATTAGTTAAAAAATCAGATAGCGAAGTTGATTTTTTAGTTGTTGCTATTCACTGGGGAAGTGAATATAAAAAAGATCCCAATGAATACCAAAGGCAGTGGGCAAAAGAATTTATCGAAAACGGAGCCGATATTATCGCAGGTTCTCATCCGCATTGGGTACAAGGTGTCGATTGTGTAAACAAGGACAAATGGGAATATTTTGACCGGGAACTAATGGATGCAAAGTTGGCTTCGAATCCTTGCGAAAAGATTGTCTTTTACTCCCTTGGAAATCTGGTTTTTGATCAGATGTGGAGCGAAGAAACCAAAAAGGGACTTTTGGTGGAATTGTCTCTTGGAGAAGATGGGATGTCAGAAATTAAAACACATAAAATTTATATTGAAAAGATAGGACAACCCATAATTGTAGAATAATATATCACTCCTTAAACACAAAAATACTTGACTTTAATAATTGATATGCTAAAATACTACGACCTATAATATATTTAATATTATGTCTAACAAATTATTTATTTCAACAGTTTCCGGGATTTACTTTTTTGCTTTGGCCGTAAGCGGATTTGCCAAGATTGATTCGGTAAAGGCACAGTCAATCCCTTTAACTTATGTTTTAAGCGGAACAATCCGTGTTTTGTCTTCACCTTTGTCAAATGTAAAAGTTATTTTGTACAAAGGAAAATTTGGAAATCGAAGAATTACCGACACAAAAACAGATGTAAATGGACAATATACCTTTTCTGTCAGCGAAGCAGATAATTATATGATAAAGCCGGCTGGAAGCTATAAATTTAAACCCGAATATATTAGTATTTTTGTAAACGGTTCAAAACAAAACCTTGATTTTAGTGCAACTTATTTTCTCCCTAAATTAATAAACCGCTAAGGTTTATCTTCATAAAGTAGCAATATTTTGGTTTTACTGTGCCATTAGTATTGCCGATTTTGTATGATTAATTAATGACAAAATTCTTGCGGTATTTAGTAATTTATTTTTATGGACTTTTGATAATTGTCACTCCACTTTTATTCTCTTCAACAACAGGATTTGAAATTCCCAAAGTGTTTTTTGTAAGATTTCTAACCGGAATCTTTGTCATTTTGTATTTAATAATAAACCTAATTACTCCAAGAAAAATTAAATTTGATAAATACGATCTCCTGGGACTTTGCTGGGTATTATTTATATTAGGATCATCACTTCTTTCGAATAATTTCCATAATAGTTTTTATGGTGGGCAATTCAGGTTTCAGGGAGTTTTGACGCAAATTTGTCTCGTGCTTATATTTTTTATTACGAGGCAATTATTGGGTCGCTATAAAAATTTACTAGACACAATATGCAACCTGATTATTCTCTCGGGAGTTATACAAACCGTGTTAATTGTTTTTCAATGGTTAAGTGTTTATGTTTTTAAATTAGAACTTGCAACGTATTCTGGTAGAGTCGTCGGCACTTTAGGCCAACCGAATTTTGCAGCCGGAGTGGTTTTGGTTCCACTGGCGCTATTGTTGGGGAAGTTTTCTAAAAAGTATTTATTTTTTATCGTATCTATGACTGCTGCAATTATAATGACAGGGTCTATCGCGGAAATTTTAACTACAGTAACTTTGTTTTTGATTGTGCTAATTAAAAAATATGGGAACAAATTAAACAAATCCGCGATTATTGCTTTCCTGTTTTTGATTTTATTTTCATCTATATTTGCCTATAAGCGAGAGATATCTCGGCTTAATTATCCTAATAATCCCGTTGAATCAAGATTATCTATTTGGCCTGCGTCAGTAAAACTATTTTTAAGACGTCCGTTGGTAGGTTACGGAGCGGAAAATTTACAGTTTGTTTTTCCCGATGAATTGGGTGGAGTGAGTATAGATCGGGCTCATAATGCAGTTTTGGATAGTTTATTGGTTGGAGGAATATTTTTGGGAGGAATTTATATTCTGTTGGTTTACTTTGGATTGGCGATTAACATTAAAGACAAAAGCAAGTTCCCGCTCATTCTAGCATTTTTGGCGATAATTCTACGGGAGCAAGTCGGTGTGTCGTCGGTTGTTAATTTAGTTTTATTTTGGCTGATATTGGCATCAATTTTTCGAAACAGTAAAGAGTTTATCTAGAACCTATTAGAATTTATTATTGAATATCCAGCATTTTTAATATTTTGTTTAATGGGACTCTTCTTGCAAAATCGATTATTTCGAATGGATTTTTGGGGTTAAAATCGTTTGGAAATCTATTTTTAAGTTTATTATTAAGTCTTTTCCAATCCGCATCTGTGGCTCTGTAAACATCCTTCAAATTTATAGGTTTAATACACCTAACGAATAATTCGTGTTCGTTAAGAGCATCATCCTTGGGGATAATTAATTCGTTATTTTCGAATTCGAGTTCAAGAAATACGACTCTGTCACTACTTACCTTTCCTAAGGGCGCTCCAACAGAGATAGGTATTAAATCTGAGTATGATCCGGCGGGGAATGCGTCATAACCCAATCTTTTAATTCCAATCATAAGGTCTTCACCGCCGATCGATCTAAAGAAATCAACAAACGGTTGGAGTGACTCAGACGATGCGGAAGCACTAAGAACATCTGATAATTCTCCTGCGTTAGGGTGGTGCTTTTTAATTGTCTGCTGATAGATTTTAATTAAATCAGTCTTAGCTTGTGCGTCATAAGCTAAACGAACATTTGGGAGTTCAGGTGCCCTGATTATGGTTCTGAAAGTATGCAAACATCGAAGTGCATACCTTTCTAACGGGACAATTGACTCGTGATTACCAGGATTCCATTTACTTCCCGTTACCACATCAAACTCATTTTTCCCGTCGTAAGCTATGGTTTTTCCTGTTTGAAGAGTTACTAAGTTGCTTAAGCTTGTATATTTATAAAATCTTCCGGATCGGTTTATTTCGCTTTTTTCGGGAGTAATAGGAATATTTTCTTCAACCACAATAATATTATTACAAAACCATATATTTATGAGCAACGAGTGCTGAGAGCAGGATTTGAACCTACGTAGCCCGTTCGGGCGCCAGATTTACAGTCTGGTGCGATTGGCCGCTCCGCCATCTCAGCAAATGATACAAAT
>LBVN01000023.1 GCA_000993115.1 Candidatus Woesebacteria bacterium GW2011_GWB1_38_8b | reverse complement strand
CCAGCTTCAAACAATTCCCAAGCCATTGTTATCTTAGTTGTACTTAACACCTCCATATTTTACTTCAGAAGTGTCGGATTTCTACGGAGAATACAACGGCAGGTGGCAAACGGAAACGAAGTAATGTACGGTATGGTATTTAATATGACTCATCGAGATTATAATTTGAAAGGGATCAAGCGACATGCTCCTGAAATCATAAGGGTTGCAATAGATGTCTATTCAAACGTCAAAAGAACATTACTTGCAGGAGAACAGGTTGTGGTTCATAGGAACGACGCGGAAGAATTTTCGAAAAGATACCTCTCCGAAAACCCATAAAAAATCGGTTTGGAGCATTTGAAGCGATTGGGTAATTTGATCAAAAAATGATGATGAGGAATTAATTAAGAAGCAAACTATTTAATTCCTTTTTCATGAAGACAGGTATTATATTTTGTTTCGTAACCTATTGTAATTTTCCCACCACTTTCGCTTCTAATTCTCTTGTCACAAGATGCCTTCACTTGAACAGGTCTTATTTGAAACCAATAAAAACAAATTAAAAAGAAAAAGGCTCCAACGCCAATCACTATTAATAATTTTTTATTTTTCATTTAACTATAAACTTGGAAGGTATTAAATTTATTATATTACTTATTAAGGCGTAATAAATTAATTTGGGGTGTATTGGAAAGATTGAGCAATTTGATCTAGGTCTGAGTAAAGTGATTCTGATTCTGTTGAAAAAACATAAACCCAGTCATTTGTAAAAATATAGTACATCCTTACTTTTACCCCACCTCTTAATTCATCTCTTACAACTACTTGATGCTTGTTTACTAAAAATTCTTTTATAATATTTACAGAAGGTAATTGATCCCTATCGTCTACGTCTGCCAGATATTCTTTTAACGAAGCGAACGTATGTGCGTTTCTGTCAACACCAATAGAACCCGTTGTGTTTTTTAAATCCAAATGTGTAAATTTTACATCAACAATATAACTGGTCGGTAGCTGAGTACTAAAATCCAGTTCTAATGATTTGTACATTTTAAGTTTCGATACGGGCGATCCTGTTGTCTGAGGATTGAAAATTACTTTGTCCTGTCTAGATGAATATTTGAGATAGACTAAAGTCCCAACAACCAAAACGAAAGCTAATAGAATTAATAAAACGGCAGGTTGTTTTTTCATTAGTATTCAAATTTCAGATTACCATTATCTGTATACACTGACAATAAACGGACACCAGAAAGCCACGAATCAAGTTTTGTGACATTACCATCCTTTATTAGCACCCTAGTTGATTGTGTTTTTGTACGATAATCGGTCGCGACCATACTTGGAACGTTTCCGTAAGTAATCCAATTTTGATAAATACTTATTAGGTTTTGGTTCGTGTCTTTTTTGTACCCAGCTAAATAATTATTATTTGTAAATTTTTTCTCTGTCTGCCTGTTGTATACAATTGACTTAAACGATATCTTGTCATTGGTATTATCTAAATCAAAAACGCCTGTAATTTTAGTGATATTCCCCGCTTTGTCTGTAATTTCAATTGCTCCGGTAGTCTTTGAGAAATTACTTATTCCAAATTCGTCAACACCCTCCAAAACAGTATTTAAATTGTCTTTGTCGTAACTTATTTTTAGTTCTGGTGCTGTTTTGTCGATATAAAAAGATTTTGACTTTACCTCCTCAATATTCTCATCATTATCAACTGAATAAAATTCAATTATGTGTTCACCGCTACCGGAAACCGTAAAAGACTCCGTATATTCTCTGAAATAATCATCGTCAACTCTATAACCGACGTAATATACCCCAGATCCATTTTCGTTGTCTTGAGATTGTATAGTCACTTTTACATCGGATCTAAACCAGCTAGCTTGCCCCTCAGAACCCGTGAGTAACACTTTGGTAACCGGAGCGATCACATCCATCCGTTCTCCAACCAAAGCGAAGTAACTCGCATGATCCAAGGTTGCAGAAGCGGTTTTATTTACTAGATCAACAAATGTATCTTCTTTCGTCCAAGATGATCCGTCCTGACTTGAGTAAATAGAAATTGAGTCTGTTTTATATTTGCTTATATCAAAGCTGTTGAAATCTATTTTCAGGGTAAAATCTTGTGGAAAGGTAGTAATTGGATTGCCGGTTGCATCAATGACATTAAGATTAAGTGAAGATCCAATTCCGATTAGAGAATCCGAAACTGTTATTTGGGAGGAAACTCTCATATTAACAGTAGTAGAAACATTTGTAGCTCCCTGGGGAAAATTAACTTCGTACCTCTCCAACCTATAAAAACCCCCGTTACTGGTTAATTCTTTTGAGAGATTTGCGATTGGTTTTGTCCAAAGGTAATAGCTTTTATTACCTGTGCTTTCAACTCCTCTATAGCTAAAGGCGAAGTTGGGCCAAGGATCATCTTCGCGGCTCTGCCAACCAAATGGGTCAGTCAGACCGTCGGGTCTGTTGTCGTTAAAGTTACCGTTCTTGTCTTTATCTTCAATAACCGAGAAATGGATATGGGGAGCACTTGATTTGCCCGTTGATCCTACCTTGCCGATTGTATCGCCTTTATTTACACGCCTGGGGATCGTAAAACCTTGGGAAATTGAATCGTTGTCCTGAAGGTGATAATAACGGCTCTGATACCCGTTTTCGTGGTTAATTACAATTACATTACCGCAGGCTGAAGTTCCGCAGGCTCCGTTATCTTTATCTGCCTTAAAAAACTGGGCATTTCCCGCCGCTGCAGCTAAAACAGAATCTCCTTCACGAACACGAGCAGGACCTAGCCAATCATAACCATCATGACTTGAATAACGTGCATTTTTATTACGAAAATCTCCCCTAAAACTTGTTACTGAATCCACAGCATCGCTTGGTTCACTCAACACACTTCCCACATCCCGAAAAGGGTATTCGTGATCAAAATATGAACCAATTGATAATGCTGCCTCACTGAAACTCAAACCTTTTGCTTCATAATCCCAAGGTAAATCCAAAAAAGGTACTGGTGTTTGTGTCGTTGTCCCGGGACAGGCGAGCGCAAACAAATTCAAAAAATATTTTTTTCTGTTTTGGTCGGAACCAAGCCACGAATAAATGGGGGCGCCTGAAACAGACAAATAGCCTCTGTTAATACTTTTTTCCGCCAAAATGGTTCTGTTATAGTCACCAGTATCCGCTGCAGTCGAAAAATTTGATGGCTGAGTAAACATACCAATCATACAAAGGCTATCAAATCCTGTTGCAACACTTTGCAAACTCGAAGTATTTATCGGATTAAATGTGTCATGATCTAAAGAACCAACTTTTCCAAAAACCCCATCTGTTACCGGGGTGCTAACCGGCTCAGATGAAGATCCGCAGTGCCAAAAATCTATCACCTCATTTTGGGGAAAACTATCCGATGAGCTGAATTTGTTTAGAAGTAGGTTATATCGTGATCCGTCATGCCCTGATATACCCAAACCTTGATAATTCGAATAACCTCCACCTGAAACATAAACCACTCCTCCCGCATTCATAAAGGCGTAGAGCTCATCCGCCTCATGGGATAAGAGATCAGAATCAGCCATTCCAGCGAAAAAGATCTCGAATTGCTTTTGTCCATTTGAAATTAAAGACCCTGGAGCAATGTTTTCAACAAATGGTTTGAATTCAACAGGGCACCCAATAGTACCTCCCGATCCAAAATTCGCCGTATCTAATAACGCCTCTCTTAATTCTCGGGATGGATCTTCATCAAAATAACTGTAAGGTACAAAACCCGTTAAGGGAAACGGGTTTCTTTCAGAAGAAAATCCTGACACACGAATTGGACTTAGAACTTGAGCTTTAGTAAAAGTGGGGAAAATAAGGGACAGAAAGGCTGGTAAAAGCAAAAACACGACCGGTAAAAATCCAATCGCTTTAATTTTCATCTTTATCTCAAAAAGGGGGTTGATTAGTTATATTCCTTTGTAAGAACATGTGTCAATAGACACTAGACACCCAAACCAAAATCGTTTTTGTCTATGCCATTTCTAATTGTATTTATCCGTAAAGTAAAAGTGTCCTTATCTATTACTACGACACTACGTAGTGACGTAGTACAATAAATAAGCAATGGTGAACAAAACTTTTTATAGTAAACCAAGAAGGCTTGAGAAACTTACTAAAGCCGAGCTTGTTGAATTAGTCTTTGATCTCATAAACTCCTTCAGACTTGTTTCAAATCCGAAGGAGACTGCGCATTTCCTTCAAGACCTCTTAACAGCAAAAGAAATTAAAAATCTATCGAAAAGATTAAGAATTGCAAAATTATTATTAAGAGAAAAAACACATAAAGAAATCGTAGATGAACTACATGTTAGCTATGAGTCTGTAGCAAAAATTAGTGTTTGGTTGAGCCACGGCGGAAAAGGTTTCAGGTCAATAATATCAAAATTACCTTTAAAGTATGACCTGCCAAAAAAATTACCGGCTATACCCATAGAATTTCAACTTCCTCAATTGTTGTCGGCATTTACTCAACAATCTTTAGCAAAAAACCAAATAAACAATATCGAAGCACTTCTTGATGGATTACGCGACAAAGATATTTTAAATAAGGAAATCAAAAAAAATTTCAAACCAGTGCGGGCAAAAAAATACAGGGTTTAAATTAGATTTAGACTCAAATACATATTTCTATTCCATATTTCTATATTATTCCCTTCCGTTTTTTAATTTTAAATGCATTATTCCACTACGTTGCTACGTAGTGACGTAGTATTGGTATGGAGACGTTCTTTTATCAGTAGCAAGACTTTGCATTTACTTTCATTTTTATTAACTTATTAAGTTAATTATTTCATCCTCAACTTCCTTGGCGAAGAGAACCTTATGGTGTCCGCGAACCGGGACTTCGATATTGGTCGCACCTTTAAGGATTGAGGAAGAATGTGGCCAAACATGGTTATCAAAAATCGGGTAAATGGAAACAATATATTTGTTTACTTCTGTGTGTGATTCTAAATCGGCGATTACTTCAGCTGAAGTTTCCATATGTTTGAAATGTTTAATCGGAATATGCTTGACCAGTGATGTACCCGCAAAAGGTGCGGCAATAGCAATCAGTTTTTTTACCCTATTTTCTTTATCCAAGTGAGCCAGCACAAACTTTCCGATTAGTCCGCCTTTGCTGTGAGCGATAATTACAACATTTCTTGAATCTTTTTCCTGTATTAACTTTTGTACAATTTCTGCGGCTACCGGAACATCTTTTGTGTTATAACCCAACTCAGAAAGAATATAAACCGGATGACCAATTAGTGAAATCTTGTTTGCGAATTTTGTAAACACACTCCATTTTTCCAGAAGTCCGGGAATAAAAATTATCGGATTTTTAAACTCAACTATATGACCAAGATAGTGACCCGGCGGTTTGCGGTAAATGAAAGAGTGACTTTGTCCACGAAGAAGATAAATATAGTCTATAAGCCAATATGCCAAGCGCTTCATGTATTTTGTTCTTTAAGGTGGGTTGTGTCATTTACAACAATATTTGTAAATTTATCTTTATCAAAATCAAAGATTGTTAAAGAAGCGTTATCGGGATCATATTTAAAACTTTCTTCTTTCGGCACTCTCAACAAATAGGGCATCAAAGCTCTAATCGCTCCTCCATGAGTAACAACCATAACTGATTTTCCTAAATTATCTGTTGTTATCTTTCTAATTGTTTTTTTCAATCGACTCTCAAACACCTTCCACGATTCGCCGTCTCGAGGTGTGTAATTGTACCTTTCGTCTAAAGTCATTGGATCTAATATCTTTTTAACTTCTTCCCAAGGCTTACCAGTAAAAATACCCCAATTTCTTTCCTCCATACCATCCGTCTCTTCCACTGGAACTTTCAAAAATTCAGACAAAATCTTTGCACTCTCTAATGCTCTTCTTTCTTTTGAAGAATAAATCTTATGAGGTGTCATTTCTGATAATCTTTCAGCCGTTATCTTAATTTGTGCCGCACCGTTATCATTGAGCCCTTCAGTGTCACCGAATGCATGCAAACTGTGATTTATGTTTTTGTCCGTCTCCCCGTGCCGAACTAAAATAAGTTTTCCCACCAAGTAAGTATATCAAAGTTTAGAAATTATCCTGATTATTTGGCCACGTAAACTCTACAACCCTTCACTCTGAAGCTCTTCGATTGCGTTTTTTTGTTCTCTGTTTAATCTTTCGGGAACTGCAATTGAAAGCTTAACGTACTGATCTCCTCGGCCTCGGCCGCGAACATTTGTTATGCCTTTACCCGCAAGTCTAAGCATTGTTTCGGGCTGTGTTCCTGAATGAACTTTAATTCGTACTTCTCCCTCAACTGTCGGAACATCAATTTCTCCCCCAAGTGCGGCCAGAGAATAGGGGATTGAAACTTTTATATAAATATCCGCCCCATCGCGCTCGAAAAGCTTATGGGGTTTGATATTTACCGATAAAATAAAATCGTCAAATTTAATTCTTGAGCCCTCATCAACTCCCGCCGGGATTTTAATTTTTCGTCTTTTTCCTTCTATTGAAACTTCTTTTTCGACTCCTTTGACAGCGTCCATAAACTCAATTGCGATAGAGTAGCGGGGAATTTGTTTTTGCCTAAAAGGGGAGCCTCCTCCAAAAAAACTTTCAAAAATATCAAAAGGGTCGCCAAAATCATAATTGCCGAATGGATTTTGCCCACCACCGCTTGTCGTATAAGTATATGTAAACGGCCCGTATTTTCCACCCTGTGCACCACCTGCAAATGGATTGCCGCTAAATCCTGCAGATCCTCCACCGGGAGCAAAAGCAGAATGACCGAATTGGTCATAAGCCGAGCGTTTTTGGGAATCAGATAAAACCTGATAGGCTTCGTTAATTTCTTTAAAACGTTTTTCAGCAGCTTCTTTGTCCGAACCGGCATGACGGTCAGGATGCCACTCAAGAGCCTGCTTCCTGTAAGCTTTTTTAAGCTCATCAGCAGATGCTCCTTTCGAAACTCCCAATATGTCGTAATAATCAGATTTTGCAGCCATAAATTTAAATTATCAATTAATAATTAGTAATTATAAAACAAATCATCTCAAATTCCTCTTCGAGGAAGTAATAATAGCACTTATTATTGCCGTTAGCACTCAAATTAACTAAATGCTAATTATAGAGATAAAAATAAAAATTGTGAAGTCGAAAATCGTAACAGATTCCCGCGAAGGGAACTTACTCTTAGCGATCATAACGTGTTATGGGGATACATTCGTTTCTACAAAGCTTTTCAGCTTCTTCGCTGCTGGCATTATTCTGTATAATTTGACCTTTCGCGCATTCAATCAGACAATCGTTAAACTCTATATCACGTTTATCTGCCATTTTTGCGTCAGTAAAAAATCTTACAAAAAAAGGGCTAAATTAATGTAAAACGGAAGTAAAATAACAAACACAACGATCTTAATCCACTTCGGCCACTTAGTAATTAAGAACATTAACAATAAACCGAGAGGATTAAACAGCAATAAAGCTATTATTGTATAAATTGTCCGCCAAGTACTGGTTTTGTTTTCACCAACCTTCTCTGGTATTACTGTATCACGAGGCTGGGTTGCTATCGGAGAAAATTCTTGAGAAGTTTCTGTCTTTGCTGATACAAAATTATCAGGATTGCTATCACCAATGGTAGAATTCTCCATTAGTTCTAATTTAGAATAATATTATTGTTTATTCAACCACTTCCCCTTCTTCAATTTTTTCTTCTTTCTTTTTGGAGTCTTTTTTATCCTCACCGTTACCTTTTTCCTTTTCTTCCTTTTGATTCTCTCCCTCGGCGGGCTCGGGACCTGCGGCATCTCCAGATGGTGAGCCAGTCGATCCATACATTGCCTGACCAACTTGGCTTAATGTTTCCGACAAATCTTTTGTAGCCGCTTCAATTTCTTCCTTGCCTGCATCCTCCTTTGCCAAAATATCCTTTACCGTTTTTATTTTTTCTTCAACTTTTTCTTTTACGTCAGCGGGGGCTTTATCACCGGCATCTTTAAGAGCTTTTTCGGCTGTTGCAACTAATGAATCCGCCTGATTTTTGGTTTGAATTTTTTCGGCTTTCTTTTCATCTTCGGCTTTGTGCTTTTCAGCCTCTTCCTGCATTCTTTTAACTTCATCGTCTGAAAGACCCACAGCCCCTGAAATTGTAATGTGCTGAGTTTTTCCGCTTGCTTTATCCTTAGCGGCAACTTTTAGAATTCCGCTTGCGTCAATATCAAATGAAACTTCAATTTGCGGAACTCCGCGTGGTGACGGTGGAATTCCGTCAAGAACAAATCTTCCAAGGGATTTATTATCTGCGCTCATCGGCCGCTCACCTTGGGTAACATGAATCTCAACTTGTGTCTGATTATCAGCCGCCGTCGAGAAAACTTCTGTTTTTGAAGCCGGGATAGTTGTATTTCTGGCAATCATCGGAGTTGCAACCCCTCCCAAGGTTTCGATTCCCATGGTCAATGGGGTTACATCCAAAAGTAAAATGTCTTTTACTTCACCCCCCAAAACACCTCCCTGGATTGCAGCGCCAACGGCCACAACCTCATCAGGGTTAACGGATTTATTCTGATCTTTGCCAAAGAAGTTCTTGACTGTCTCAACAACTTTGGGCATTCTCGTCATTCCTCCGACAAGAATTATTTCGTCAACGTCGTGGGGATCAAGTTTTGCGTCCTTTAGGCACGCTTCTACCGGCTTCATAGTTTTCTCAACCAAGTCCCCAACTAAGCTTTCCAGCTTTGCGCGTGTAAGCTTTAGTGTTAAATGCAACGGTTGGCCGTCTTTTTGGGTTATATAGGGCTGATTAATATCTATTTCGGTCGCCGCGGAAAGCTCTATTTTTGCCTTTTCGGCAGCATCTCTGATTCTCTGAAGAGCCTGTTTATCGCTTCTTAAATCAACAGAGTTATCCTTTTTAAACTCGCCTGCAATCCAATCAACAATTGCTTCATCAAAATCGTCCCCACCCAAATGAGTGTCTCCGTTTGTAGCTTTTACTTCAAAAACACCTTCACCAAGCTCTAAAATTGAAATGTCAAAAGTCCCTCCACCAAGATCATAAACTGCAATTTTGTGGGCATTTTTCTTATCAAGACCGTATGCAAGTGCGGCGGCTGTTGGCTCGTTTATAATCCGCTCAACCTTGAGCCCCGCAATTTCTCCCGCCTGTTTTGTAGCCTGTCGCTGAGAGTCGTCAAAATAGGCGGGGACAGTAATTACAGCCTGTTCAACTTTTTCGCCCAAGTGATCCTCTGCATCTTTTTTAAGCTTCATTAAAATTCTTGCAGAGATTTCCTGAGGAGTATAAGTTTTTCCGCCAACCTCAACTGCTGCCATTTTGTCCTTACCGGCAACAATTTTATAAGAAACCATTTTCTTGGTTCTTTCAACCTCTTTATCGTCTTCTCGTCTGCCTATCAGGCGTTTAACCGAAGAAATTGTTGCTTCGGGATTTAATACAACCTGTCGTTTTGCAACGTCCCCGACAAGGTTTTTAACAGGCTCAACAACACTCGGAGTAATATTTCGCCCCGTATCCGCCGCCGGGATTACTTTTGGGTGTCCGCCTTCCATTACAGCGACGACTGAATTTGTTGTTCCTAAATCAATACCAATTATTTTTCCCATATTATTTATGACATCCTCCCCGATCTTACGAGCGGGGATTCCTTCTAAAAAAGAAGGATGACATATCAGGCTCGATTCATCCCCGAGCCAACGCTCGTGGTTTTCTCGAGACTGCTATAAACTTTTACTTTTGAGTGTCTGATTACAGACCCGTCGCTAAACTTCCAACCTGGCAAAACTACTTCTACGACCTTACCATTATTATCACCATTTCCTTCAACGGTATCAATAGCTTCATAGAACTGCTCATTAAACAAATCATTCGGTTTAACTTCAATTTCGCCGGCTCCTTCTTCCCGAAGTATATTCTTAACCTCTCCAATGCAAATTGCAAGTCCTCCGTCGTTTAGATGTTTCTGAGCCGCCTCCAGCATATCAATTACGGGCAAAAGTTTTGTAATAAGAATTGAACTGGCGAGCTTTACAGTTGAATCCTGTTCACGTTCAACTCTTTTTCTTAAGTTGTCGTAATCCGCGAGTGCTCTTGCAAGCTGAACTTTCAAGTTAACAAGCTCAACGTTCTTGCTATCAACTTTTTCCTGATTTATCTTTTTACCTTTTGTTTTGTCCATATTTATTAATAATTTCCAAATTCCTGCATCAAAGTCCTAAAGTAACGAAGGGTCGGAATAATTCTCGGGTATTCAAGGCGCTCTGATCCCAAAACTCCGAGTGCACATTCACGATTTCCTAACTTAAACCTTGTCCCGACTATACTAATGTAATTAAATCCGGACCAACCCAAATCTTCGCCGAAAATGACCTCTATAGGAGAAAGTCCCGTCATTCTTTCAAAAAACAGTTCATGAATACGTCTTGCCTCATCTAAAAGTGAAATCAAACTCACACTCATATTATAATCATCTACATATTCAGGCTGATGAAAAATGTTCGAAAATCCTGCCTGCCAGGTTCCAAAATCATCAACCGTACCGACGGCCAAACTTTTTGTTGTTTGGGCAAGAGTTCTTGTTGCTTCATCCATAAGCCTACTGATATCGCTTTTAACTCTTGAGATGTCTTCCTTTGTTTTAACTTCTTCGGTGACACTCATTTGCTTTTCTTCCATCAGTTGATCAATATAAAATTTCATCGCTTTAGGAGTCGGAATTCTTCCTGCTGATGTGTGGGGTTGACGAAGGTATCCTTTTTTGGTCAAATCAACCATTTCATTTCTAATGGTCGCAGGGGAAACCTCAAGGTTATATTTTTTGTCCAAGCTTTCTGAACCAACAGGCTCGGCTGTTCGAAGATACTCGTCAATCAAACATTTAAGTAATTTTGTTTGTCTGGCCGTTAATGCGTCACTCATGGTTCGACTCGCTTTGCTCGCTCACCATAAGTTGTCTTTTGTTTTATTAACTTGCATTGAGCAAAATCGAGTATTAGCAGTATGCTAACATGAGTGCTAATTAGTGTCAATACCTCAAATTTCAGTTACAACAATAATTTTACCAATGAGGCCGGAATATTATTAAATTTTCCTTTGGATTATCAAGTATTTGTCTAACTAAACCGTCTCCACCTTTAATGTATATAAGATCTCCTCCGCCAAACCTGTCGCTTTGAAAGTTTCCTTTTATGTCTTTATATAGAGTCTTAGAACAACCATCTACAATAACCCCAAATCCACATTTTTTATAAAAACCTGTTATTTTTTTATTGCAAAATCCAATACAAGTAAGCCCCGATTTTTTTATATACTTTTTCATTTTAAAAATTAATATTTTCCCATAACCTTTACCTTTATTAATTGCAATGAGATTTGACAATCCCAATATAGAATGTCTTACCCGTTTAAATTCAACTTCTATCTCAAGAAGCATTGCAAATGCGAGAGTCTTGTCGTTTTGGTCTTTAAGTAAGAAATATTTCTTTTCCCAATCTTCATTGTCCGGTTTAGGATTAATTAGACTTTTTGAGTTAAATTCCAAACTCCTGGCTTTATTTATTAAATCCACCTCGAGTTTTGTAAGATCCTTACCTGGTTTTATCTGAAATTTATCATGCATATTCTTACAATTTCACAAAATTATATCCTTCTAACCTCACAACCTTCGTAAGCGGAAATCTGTGAAACTTAATTGTTTTATCTCCCTTTAAAGTAACAAAAACGGTATGGTTCAAAGTTGTTGCATTCTCCTCGCCTGAAAATAA
>LBVN01000022.1 GCA_000993115.1 Candidatus Woesebacteria bacterium GW2011_GWB1_38_8b | reverse complement strand
GCAATAGTTCTTGGAATTGGGGTTGCAGTCATGGTTAAAATATGGGGAATTGTATTTCTCTTTCCGCTGGATTTAATAAGATGGGTTCTTTGCTCGACCCCAAATCTATGTTGTTCATCTATAACAACAAGAGCGACATCGGAAAAATTTATTTTTGTATGTAAAAGTGCATGTGTGCCGACAAATATATCTGATTTCCCTATTGCCACCTTTTTCTCATTTCCGGTCAAAAGTGAAATTCGGACATTTAGGTTTTTAAAGATTTCATTTAAAGTTTTATAGTGTTGTGCTGCAAGAATTTGAGTCGGTGCCATTATTACGCTTTGGAAGCCGTTTGCAAAAACAGCGTAACACGCAGCCGCGGCAACTGCGGTTTTACCCGATCCTACATCCCCTTCCAACAGGCGGTTCATAGGTACTTTTTGTGAAAGATCCGACAATATTTCATCTGTGACAATATTCTGGCTATTGGTAAATTCAAACGGAAGGTGTTTTTTAAAGTCGGATAAGAGTTTGCTTTGAATTTCAAGATGTTTTGTTACTTTATGGCTCTTCCAATTTTCTTTTCTTTTGTT
Organism: Candidatus Woesebacteria bacterium GW2011_GWB1_38_8b; assembly: GCA_000993115.1. GTDB lineage: Bacteria > Patescibacteriota > Microgenomatia > UBA8517 > UBA8517 > GWC1-37-12b. The sequence continues at coordinate 22,427 of LBVN01000022.1, read as the reverse complement.
GTTCTGCAGAAATAATTTTAAAAGCTCGTTAAAACCCAACCTTTGTCGGGCCGGTTCGACACCTTCGGGGTTTTTTGGGATATGAATATTTTTTAAAGCCTCAATTTGCTTTGGAAGCCGGGAAATTATTGTATCCGGTAAAAATTCCCGACCTAGATTATCGTAATTTTGGATTAATAAATTAACCTTTGATCTGAACCACTTGGAGTTAAACCTCTGGTTTCAGGATAAATTGGAATAATAGAACCTGTTTGGGAAATATCTTCGGGATTTATTGTTTCTTCAAACATTGGTGTGATAAGTGCCTTTTCTTTGCCAAGCCATTCAACTTTTCCGGAAAAACTATAAAAATGACCCTTTTTGATAACCGAAAATAAATAAGGCTGCGAGAACCATGCGCATTTAATTGTTCCGGTTTGATCTTCGACTTCCGCAATAAACATTTTCCGACCCTTTTTTGTATAAATATTGGCTGTGTTTTTAATTGAACCATGTAGTGTAATCATGTCTCCGACACGAGCATTTTTTGCTGTAACTACTTTTCGGAAGTCTTCGTAACGGAACGGAATATGATAAAGAAGGTCTTCGACAGTGTTAATTTGCAATTTTTTGTTAATTTGCAATTTTTCAAGTCTTTTTTTTACAATACTGCCAACGCCTGGGATATCGCTAACGTTCGAGTGCAAATCCATATTAGTATGATAGCACTTGCGATTGAGATTCAAAAAAGCCTTATTATAACGAGTAAAATATTAGCGGAAGGAATGTTGAAAGCAATAATCCGATCGAAGAAACAATCATCAAAACTACGAAAAAGAATTTCTTTTTATCCTTTATTTTGAATAATGCCATATTAATTTACTTGCAGGAATATCTTTTTCCCGACTTTAATCTTATCACCAATACTAACTTGTTGGTTGGGGTTATTTACAACTTCGCCGTTTATGTCGACGGCACTACCTAAAATTAATCTTTTTGCTTCGGATTTACTTCCCGCTTTGTCGGCAATCGTATCAACCAAAGTTACTTTGCCTGTAACTTCCTCAAAGGTTTCGGGTTTTTGATTTTGAAAAGTTTCTTGAAAACTCTTTTGAGCTTTGTCCGCGGCATCTTGTCCATGAACTATTTTTGTAATTTCGTAGGCAAGGTGTTTTTTCTCTGCCATTGGATTAACTTTGATTTTTGTTTCGAGACCTTCAAGTTCAACTTCTGTCAGGAGTTCAAATGCCAAATAAATTACCTCATCAGGGAAAGACATAATTCCGCTATAAAATTCGTTTGCGGGAGTATCAAGAAACAGTGCATTCCCCGTAGTTTTTCCAACTTTGCTACCGTTGTCGTCGACCAGCAGTTTTGTGGTCAAAACAATTTTTTCTTTGTCTTTTAAGCTTTTTAATAAAACTCTCCCGACAAGCATGTTAAAAAGCTGGTCGCTACCCCCGATTTCCAAATCCACATCCATTGCGACACTGTCATATCCCTGAAAAATAGGATAAAGCATTTCGTGCATATAAATCGGTTTATTTTGCGAAATTCTATTTTGAAACATGTCGCGTTCAATAAGCTGTTGATAAGTCACGTTAGAGCAGATGTCCAAAATATCTACAGGTGAAAGTTTGTTTAGCCAATCATAATTGAATTTAATCTCAGCTTTGTTTTCGCCAACAAAATCTAAAATTGATGATGATTGTTTTTCCCATGCTTTAAAATTATTAATGACTTCATCGCGCGTCAGTTTTTTTCTGGTTGCCAGTTTATCAGTCGGGTCGCCTATCATTCCCGTAAAGTCTCCGATTAAAAATATTACTTTATGTCCCAGCTTTTGAAACTGCCTAAGCTTCATCAGACCAACCATGTTGCCTAAATGTAGCGAAGGCATCGAGGGATCAAAACCCTGATACAACTTAATCTTTTTTTCAGACAACAAACTTTTAAGGCCTTCCTTTGTAGGCAAAACCTCTGCTACTCCGCGGGTTAAAATTTCTTCAATGTTCATAATGCTTTCAATTTTAAGATTAAATTCTGTCTTTATTTTAAATCTAAAATCCGCTTTTGTGAATACCCTGGTGGTTTTGGCTGTATAGAAGTTTTGGATTGAGTGATAATTTTGATATTATATGTGTATGGCTAACTGGATAGACAGAAGAAGAAAAAGACTTCGTTTTTTTGGCATGAGATCTTCAGGCGGTTTTATGAAGTCCAAAAACATCGCCAAGCTTTCAAAATTAATGTTTATCGGAGTTATAATATTTTTACTTCTGATCTTTGTCGGCATCCCTATTTTTGCACTCACACTTCCTTCTCCTGAGCGGGTTGTAAGAAGAGAAGGATTCTCAACCAAAATATTAGACAGGAAAGGCAACGTTTTGTACGACGTTTATAAAGATCAAAAAAGGACTCCGGTTAATTTTGATCAAATGTCCGACTATGTAAAGAAAGCGACAGTATCGATTGAAGATAAAAATTTTTATGAACATCAGGGTTTTGACGTGTTTGGAATGTTAAGGGGTGTTTTACGATTATTCACGCGAGGCAGAGCCCAAGGAGGATCAACTCTAACCCAGCAGCTTGTAAAAAATGTGTTACTGACTTCTGAGCGATCCTTAACCAGAAAAATCAAAGAGTTTATGTTGGCAATACAAATTGAGCGTAAATACAACAAAGATGAAATTCTTCGTATGTATTTAAACGAAGCTCCCTACGGTGGCGCAATTTATGGGGTTGAAGCGGCTGCCGAAACGTATTTTGGTAAGAAAGCAATAGACCTTAATTTAGTTGAATCGGCAATATTGGCCGGAATTCCCCAGCGACCAACATTTTATTCCCCATATTCTGACAAAGAAGCCTATAAAGATAGAACAAAACAGGTACTTCGCAGGATGCGGGAGGATGATGTAATCGATAAAGATACAGAAGAAAATGCCCTGGAAGAATTGGATTCTATAAAAATAAAAGACCGTGGTGCATCATTTCGTGCGGCACATTTTGTTATTTATGTCCAAAAACTTCTGGAGGAGCGGTATGGTGAATCGTCAGTAGAACAGGGTGGATTGGAAGTCACTACAACTCTTGATGTTGATCTGCAAGACGAGGCTCAAAAAATAGTCGCAGAAGAAATTGAAAAAGTTGAGAAGGTCCATATTACAAACGGCGCTGCAGTCGTATTAAATCCCGATACCGGTGAAATTCTTGCGATGGTCGGTTCAAAAGATTTTTCTGCAAGTGATTACGACGGTCAGGTTAATGTCACTTTGTCTCTACGGCAGCCGGGATCATCAATTAAACCTTTTACGTATGTTACTGCTCTTAAAAAAGGTTACAACGCTTCTACGTTACTTTTAGACGTACCTACTAAATTTTATGGAGGTGAGGGTCAACCGGACTATGAACCGGTAAATTATGACGGAAAATTCAGAGGTCCGATTCAGCTTCGATATGCACTTGCCAATTCCGTAAACGTTCCTGCTGTAAAGATGTTGGCGATGGTTGGAATTAAAGATGTGTTGACTACCGCTACCGATTTGGGAATTACAACGCTTCCACCGACAAAAGAAACTTTGCAAAGAGTGGGGTTGTCGTTGACTCTTGGAGGCGGTGAGGTGCGGCTTTTGGATATTACCGACGCTTACTCGGCGTTTATGAATGGCGGATTTCGCGTTGACCCGATTGCAATTTTAAAAGTTACAGACCAGAAAGGTAAAGTTTTAGAGGAGGTAAAACCCAAAAAAGGAAAAAGAGTGTTAACTCCGGAGCAGGCTTACATGATGGTTGATATCTTGTCCGATAATGAAGCCAGAAAAGATGTGTTTGGAGTTAATTCCCTCTTAAATATTGCCGGTCGGCAAATTGCCGTAAAAACCGGAACGACAAATGATAAACGGGACAACTGGACAATCGGAGGAAATATGGATGCGGTTGTTGGTGTTTGGGTGGGAAATAATGATAATTCTCAAATGTTGCAAGTTGCCTCCGGTGTTTCCGGAGCTAGCCCGATTTGGAGAAGAATTTTACTTGCTGCGCTTACCGGTAAATCGCCAAGAACTTTCGAAGTTCCCGGAGGAGTTGTGACTGCCGCAGTTGATAGTTTTTCAGGGTTTGCGGCGCATGACGGATATCCATCCAGAGTTGAAAAGTTTGTAGACGGAACTCAACCGGGTGAAGATCCGGTGCACGTAAAATTAAAGGTTTGTAAAACGGATGGAAAACTTGCTACTCCCGGAGACGTCGTCAGCGGCAACTACGAAGAAAAAGAATTTTATGTTCTGAAAGAAAAAGACCCTAGCGCGAAGGAGGGAGAAAATCGCTGGCAGGATGGAATAAATTTATGGCTTTCCAGTCAAGCAGATTCGCGTTATCATCCCCCATCCGATTATTGCGGCTCCACAAATCCGGTGAGCGTAGAATTTATAAGTCCAAAAGATCAAAATTCAAATTTGTCAAACGACATTACAATCGAAGTTCGGGCTGATTCTACAAACAAGATAACCCAGGTTGAGTTGGAAATTGATAACGTTAAAGTTGCGACTCTAGTATCAAGACCGTTTAAACATACAACCAATTTAAGCAATGGCGTACACACAATTAAAGCAATTGCGAAAGATGATAAAAATAATTCTTCGGATAGAACTATAAAAATCGGTGTTAACACTGCTTGGGATTATGTTCCCGCAACTCCGACACCTACCGTGACGATGTCTCCTACTCCGACCATTGCGATTACTCCTTAGTTATAAACTTTTTGATGGTTATTTTTGTTTAACCCCAAATTTTTTGGAGAGCGTGCCAAGAATACTTTTTCGAATTTCGGCGACTTCTTTATCTGTTAGTGTTTTATTTACATCGGAATAATTTATCCGTAGCGTAATTGTATTTTGATAAGTACCCAGCATTGTCACGTCATCGACAAACTTGGTCATTTTAATTTCGTTAATTACTTTCCCAACTTCAGTTTTACCTTTAATAATAAGCGTAATGTCCTCAATCTGAGGAGGAAATTTGGGTATAGGCTTAAAAAGATACGAATTTTGGAACTTTTTTAAATTTGCCATATCCAGTTCAAATCCAAAAATATTGCCTTTTATCCCAAAGTTATGTAAAACCATTGGACTGATTTCTCCAAATATTCCCAACTCTTCCCCATCCATTTCTATAACACCGGCCCTGTTTGGGTGCCAAAGACCGTGTGAAATAGCAAAAGGTTTAATTTCATAGTTTGCAATATTTAATTTTTCGAGCACTAAATCAACTAAACCTTTAATATTTTCAAAAGTTGAATTTCTTAAGGCACTCGAGATTTTATAGACTTCAGTTGCTTTCTCAACTGGAGCAAAATAAACTTTTCCATACTCAAAGATCTTTAGATTTTCTTGGGTGTTTACTTTTATTCCTGCCAAAAGTGTTGGTATAAGCGAAGTGCGCATAAATTCATACTCCGCACTTACGGGGTTTGCAATCCTGATATGGTTTTCAGGGTTTAGCCCCGATTTCTCTATTATTTCTTTTGAAGTTAAAGCTCCGGAAGAAATTTCAAAGTAACCTGCCGAAGAAACAATATTTTTTAAGACAAGTTCGAACTCACGGTCATAAAAATACGGGATTTTAACCGAGGCCATTTTCCCGCTAGGAAGAGTTCTCGGAAACTTATTGTAACTATAAATTCTTGCAATTTCCTCGTAAATGTCTTCGACCAAATTAACATCACTTCTAAAATTTGGGACAATACATTTAATTGTTGCACCGGTAATTTTTGGAGAAAAATCCAGATGCTCCAGAATTTTTAAAACAAGTTCTTTTTGGATTGAAATACCAAGGAATTTGTTTAAATCGTCAAGATCAAATGAAATAATTTTATCTTTGATAAACTTGTCAATTTTGAAAATAGGTTTTGATGCGACTTCCCCTCCGGCCAGCTCCAGAACAAGTGTTACAACTCTTTTTAAAGTATCAGGAATAATTTTCGGATTTGGTCCCCGCTCGTAAATATAGCTTGCATCCGACTTAAGTTTTAAGGCTTGTGAAGTTTTTCTAATATAGCTTCCGTTATAAATCGGAGTATGTATAAAAACGTTTTTAGTTGAATCCGAAATTCCGGTATTTTGACCGCCTTTAATCCCGCAAAGGTCAATAACACGATTGGTGTCTTTGATAATGAGCGTATCCGGCGGTAATTTGTACTTTAAGCCGTCGACGCTAACAAATTCCTCACTTCCTTTTGATAATTGCATTGAGAGATCAGTTGATAAAAACTTATCGTAATCAAAAACATGTATCGGACACCCGAGTTCAAACATAACATAATTTGTAATATCTACTAAATTGTTAATTGGTCGCAGACCAATCGAAATAAGTCTTTTCTGCATCCAAGCCGGCGAATCCCCAACTTTTACACCCGAAATTGTTATTCCTGCATAACCGCCAGTTAAATTGGTTTTAAAAGAAATATTTATTGGTAGATTTTGTGTTGGTTTTGGAATATCACTTAATTTAGGGAGTGTTAATTTTGAATTTTCAATAATGGCAATTTCGCGGGCAATCCCCGTAATTGATAACCAGTCGGGTCGGTTTGGGGTAACTTCAATATCCAAAATCTTATCACCTTCAATTTCATCATAACTCTCGCAGGTTAAACCTATCTCTGTCATCTTCCACATCAAATCATTTATATTTGACGTAATGTCTACATATTCTTTTAGCCAGGAAATAGGTGCTTTCATTTTAATATTGTTTTAGAATTCGCAAATCCGGATTAGTCAACGTTCTTAAATCGTCAATTTTGTATTTTAGCGTTACGACTCTAGATAATCCGATTGCAAACGCAAACCCGCGCCAAACTTTAGGGTCAATTTTACATGTTGATAAAACATTAGGATGTATCATTCCTGCCGGCATAATTTCGCTCCAGCCGCTTTTTTTACAAAACGAACACCCCTTTCCCTTACAAACCGTACATTTTAAATAAGTATCAACACCGGGTTCGACAAAGGGAAAAAAAGTAGTTGCAAAACGGATTTGGGCGTCACTTCCGAATACACCCTTTAATACATACTCAATTGTGCCCAGTAAATCGGTAAAAGTAATATTTTTATCAACCGCAAAACCCTCAACCTGCCAGAAATCAACTCCGTGGCTTGCATCGATTTGTTCATAACGAAAACACCTGCCTGGGACAACTACGCGGAAAGGTGGCTTCATTTTTTGCATGACACGGCCCTGCATTGCGGATGTGTGAGTCCTTGGAATAAGCTCGCCTGGCTTAAATTTAGTGCCTGTAACGTCGAAAAACATTGTTTGCTGGGCGTCCCTAGCAGGATGATCTTTAGGAAAGTTTAAAACCTCAAAATTATAATAATCACTCTCCACTTCAGGACCATCGGCAATCTGATAACCCAAATAGCTAAATTGATTTAATATTTCAGTTAAAACTTTCGTTTGAGCGTGAAGATTCCCTATTTCTGATTTAACACCTGGAGCTGTTAAATCAAACCACTCTTTCGTATCAACTTTAAATTGTGTCAAATTTTCTATTTTGTCATTTAAGGTAGATTCGATTGTTTTTTTTGATTCATTAATAAGAATTCCTACATCTTTTCGCTCATCAGGTTTTAGCTTTTTTAAATCTATTAAAAACTCATTAATTTTTCCGTTTCGGCCAAGATATTCGATCCGCAGCTCCTCAAGCTCCTTGTCGGAGTCGGTATCCATAATTTGCCCGATAGCGTTGTTTTTAAGATTTATTATATCTTCACGCATAAACTAATCTATATTATAAAATAAACCCAAGATTTTACATATTGGTAATATTTATATTTTCGATTCAATTACGACCATTTCTATACCTCTTCTACATGTTACCGTTTTTTGTTTAAGTGCTCCGATCCAAGCATTTCTTGGATGAGTATCAACTTCGATTCCAACTGGTAATTTATTTTCCGGAATATAGACACTTCCCCATCGGTCTTTATTTATAAGACGTTTTAACGGACAATTTTGACAGTCAATATTGCCTGGTTGTTGCCATTCGCATGTCATTTTAATTCACCTCCCTTTTTAGCCACTAAAAAACCCCGACTAGCGGGGTTGATTCATACAATAGCTTCAACTCCCGCTTATGCGAGGTTAAAGTTAAAGAATTTTACTGTATTATTTAAGCTCATACTTGAAATAGTATAACTTACTTTTTAACAATTTCAACTATACTTTTAAAATCTTCCGGGTGTTTGACCGCAATTTCTGCCAATATCTTCCTGTCCAATAAAATATTTTTCTTTTTCAAACTTGAGATAAATTTTGAATATGTCGCGCCTGACTCACGGAGCGCCGCATTCATACGTATGATCCAAAGGCTTCTCAAATTTCTTTTTTTCTGTTTTCTACCGATATACGCATATTGACCGGCGTGCAGGACCGCTTCTTTAGCGGTTTTAATACGACGCCTTCTTGCCTGCTTAAAGCCTTTTGCAGCCTTTAATGTTTTTCGATGGTTTCTTGCTGATACTGATTTTACTCTTGTCATAATATTACATTCCTAGTGCAGTTTTAATCTTTTTTGCGTGTGTTTTTTTGGTCATTACAACTCGACTTAATCTTCTTTTTCGACTTGCGGTTTTCTTTTCATTCAAATGTCCATGGAATCCCTGCATACGCATAACCTTTCCGTTTTTAGTAACACGGAATCTTTTGGTGATTGATTTTCTAGTTCGTAATTTTGGCATAGTAAAATTATACTAGAGCGTATTATATAAGAAAAAGTGTGTTGTGGCTAGTAGTCAATAAGAGTTTTACTGTGCCGGTTTAATCTTCTCGGTAGGTGTGGCTGTAGAAAGCTTTTTCTTTGTCGGGGAAATTACCATAACTAAGTTCTTACCCAGAAATTTCGGTTCCATGTCGGTGACGACTTGATCTTTAAAATTATCCAATACTCTATTTAATACTTCATAACCGAACTGTTTGCTACCAAGTTGTCTGTATGTAAAATTTACAACGAGTCTGATTTTATTGTTTTCTGCCAAAAATTCCTTTATTCTCTCAATTCTAGTATCAAAATCATGCTGGGCAATAAAAGGTGAAAATCGGATTTCTTTGATGTCTCCCTGCTTAGCTTTTCTTTTTTCCTTTTGAAGTTTTTTCTCCTCTTCATATTTGAATTTTCCCAATTCCATCAGTTTTGCAACCGGAGGTTTTGCCATCGGGGCAATTTCAATTAAATCAAGCTCTTCATCGTGGGCTTTATTTAGAGCATCAGAAAGACTCATTACACCGATTTGTTTTCCGTCAGCAGCAATTACACGAAGCTCACTTGATCTGATCTGATTGTTAATTCTATAGTTGAAGTTGAATGTTTTCAATTTCTTATGCATATTTTACCTAAATAGCGTTGTAAATATCAATACACAATTGTTTTTAGTCGGATTTTGGGTAATATATGAATTATGGTGAAGAATGGTAACAGTGAGAAAGTAAGAAAAGAAATAAAAAAGTTTTTAAATTTAAACGAAGTTTTGACCCTGGCAGTATCGGACAAAAATCAGCCTTGGGTGTGTACTCTTTATTACGGAATAGATAAAGAAATGAACTTTTATACTGTGACAGACGATAATTCGGTTCACGGAAAAATTTTGTCTAAAAATGGAAAGGTTGCCTTTAATATTTTTGATTCGCATCAAAAAATTACGAAACCCAAAAAGGGAGTTCAGGGAAAAGGAATTTGCACAAAAGTAAAGGGTGTGGTGGAAGTTACGAAAGGTCTTTTTCTTTGGCACAAAGCAAATCCTGGGATTGAGAAAAATATCACAGTCGCTGATATCTTAAAAAAACTTTCAGATACAAAGCTTTATAAAATTACGCCAACATATTTAAAGTTTTTCAATAAAGTACTTTATGGAAGTGAAGAATACGGAGAATTATTCCTGAGGTAACTTCTTTTCTCCAATTTCAACTTTGATGTTGCTTGTGAAATCCTCTATCTTTTGCGAACCCAAATCTTTTCCTGCTCTCGCACGTACCGAAATGGATTGGTTTTCAATTTCCTTATCCCCGACAATTGCCATATAAGATACTTTTTCCATTTGCGCATCGCGGATTTTTGCACCCAAAGTTTCCGACCTTTCATCAATTTCCACTCTTATATTTTCATTTTTCAGTTTTTCCATAACTGATCTCGCATATTCCAAATGTTTTTCTGATATCGGTAGAATTTTAACCTGAACAGGATTAAGCCATGTTGGAAAGTTACCTGCAAAGTGTTCTATCAAAATACCCATAAACCTCTCCGTAGATCCTAATGGAGCTCTGTGTATTAGGACTGGTCTCTCTGTTTTTCCTTCTTCATTAATATATTCCAAACCGAATCTGTCAGCCAACATAAAATCGACCTGAATCGTTCCGCACTGCCACTCGCGACCAATTGCGTCTTTAATAATGACGTCAAGCTTTGGCCCGTAAAAAGCTGCGTCTCCCTCGCTTTTGGTATATTTCAACCCCTTCTTTTCAATGGCTTTAACTATTTCGTCTTCAGCCCTTTTCCAAACCTCATCATTGCCGAGATATTTTTCTTTTGGAGATCTCAAGCCCAATCTTAAGTAGAAATTATTGAGACCAAATACTTTTAATAGAAACGACATATAATCAAAAACACCGATAAATTCATCTACAACCTGGCTCTCTCTGCAGAAGATGTGGGCATCATCCTGAGTGATATGTCTGACCCTCAACATTCCTGATAACTCCCCCGGCTTTTCATAGCGATAAACTGTGGCTATTTCAGCAATTCGCAATGGCAGTTCCCTATAGCTTCTTGGTTGAGACTTGTAAATCATCATGTGGAACGGGCAGTTCATCGGTTTGACTAAATACTGCTCATCATCGATTTTCATTGGAGCATACATTTTGTCACGGTATAAATCCCAATGACCAGACGTTTCCCAAAGCTTTTTCCTACCTATATGAGGCGTATAAACATGTTGGTATCCTCGCTTGGTTTGTTCGGTAATTATTAAGTTTTCAATTTCTCTTCTTATAATACTTCCTTTTGGCTTTAATAAAAGCAAACCAGGACCAACCTCGTCGGTTAATAAGTATAAATTTAATTCTCTCCCCAATTTTCTATGGTCTCGCTTTTTTGCTTCGTCTTGGTTTTTAAGATATTCATCCAGCTCTTCCTGAGATGGGAAAACCGTTCCGTAAATGCGGGTTAACATTTTATTTTTTTCGGATCCTCTCCAGTACGCACCTGCGACCGATAGAAGTTTAAAATTCTTTAAGGCTTCTTTTGGGTTTTCGACATGCCCTCCTCGGCATAAATCTTCATAATTTCCGGATTTATAAAAAGTTAGTTTTTGACCGTCATCCGCAAATTCCTCAATCAATTCTTTTTTGTAATCATTATCACTGTACGCGTTTAACGCCTCTTCCTTTAAGACTTCCCTGCCCACGAAGCCTTCCCAGGAATTAAGAATTTCATGCATTTTATCTTCAATTTTGGGAAAATCTTCCTCTGAAATTTTTACTTCCTCGAAATCGAAATCATAATAAAATCCGTTTTCAATTGAAGGTCCAATCGTACGAAGCGTTTTTGGCCACAGTTCCATTACGGCTGCCGCCAAAAGATGTGCACACGAATGTCTTAAATTGTCTAAATTATTATCTTCCATGATTTAAATATACACTTTCAAGAAGACGATATGAAGATACCGTGGTTCCACTCCTTATTTTTTCTCTTAGTATTTAACGTTTACTTTAAACGAACCAAACTAATCGGGTGGTTATTCACTCGAGAATTTTTTAATATCAAACGAGTCTTCGTGTCCGATTTTAATCGCCTGGCATAATCGTATTATTCTCCCCAAAGAATATTTTGTCAAATAAATCAAAGTGTGGACCCGAGGGGTCTCGAACCCCTAACCTCCTGACTGCCAGCCAGGCGCGCTAACCAATTGTGCCACGGGCCCGCGCCATGATTATATCAAATTTTTCTGTTTTCTTTTCTCGTCTAATTCATCTAAAACAATTTTTCTCATTCGAATGCTTTTCGGAGTTACTTCGACGAGTTCCGTGTCATCGATATATTCAAGACAATCCTCAAGGCTCATTGTTCTCGGCGTATTAATATGGTCAGTTGGTCCGTCACCCTTTGAGCGCATATTACTTAGCTGTTTTTCTTTACAGACATTTACACGCATGTCATGAGGTCTAGAATTTTGTCCGACAATTTGTCCTTTATAAACTCTTATACCGGGTCCGTAAAACAACTCCCCTTGTCCCTGTACATTTACCAATCCGTAGGCCCTTGTTTCACCTGTTTCGTGAGCAACCATAGATCCCCTATCTCTTTCCCGGATATATCCGTCATCGGGTAAAAAATCCAAAAAAGTCGAGTTCATAATTCCTAGACCTTTGGTATCTCTTATAAACTCGCTTCGGAAACCGATGAATTCTTTAGTGCTTGCGGTAAACTCCAATTGCGTGATCCCATCTTCAGAATTCATATGGTCCATTTTTGCGTGTCTTACTCCCATTTTATTTATTACGACCCCGGCATGTTCGTCGGGAACTTCGATATAAACTTTTTCGAATGGAGTTAATTTTTTTCCGTCTACAGTCTTTACTCCCCGCCCTGATACTGTCCACGTTCCGTTCTCGTTGTCGGAAACGCGAAGTGCGACGTCGGTTTGAAGCTCTTTATAAAGCCTGTCCTGGATTTGACTCGGTGTTTTTAATTCCCCTTCTTTTCCCCCGAACGGAGAATTATTTATCATAAAAACCATTTTTACGGTTGGCTCTTCGATGTCCAAAAGTGGTAAAGCGACAGGATTTTCGCGGTCAGCGATGGTTTCGCCGATTGTAATATCCGAAATCCCCGTAACGGATACTATATCGCCGGCAACTGCCTCTTCGACCCCCACTTTATTAAGGCCGATAAATGATGTCAGCGAAGTAATTCTTGCTTCGGCAATAATGCCTTCGCGGTTAATATGTGCAACAGTTTGATCGTTTTTGATTTTACCGCTATAAATTACACCTGTTGCAATACGACCTTTGAAATTATTATAGCCAAGGGTTGAGATTCTCATTTGCAAAGGCTTGTCGGAATTAATTTCCGGATCGGGAACGTATTGTAAAATTGCTTCGAAAACAGGTTCGATATTAACCATTTTAGATAAATCGGGCTCAAGCGATGCTTTTCCGTCGCGTCCGCTTGCGTAAATTACGGGAAAAACCGCAGTTTCATCATCGGCACCCATTTCAATAAATAAATCAAAAGTCCGGTCAACTACCCAAGCCGGTCGTGCATCTTTTTTATCGACCTTATTTACAACAACAATTATCTTTAAGCCCATTTTCAAAGCCTGCTTTAAAACAAACCTTGTTTGGGGCATTGGTCCTTCTTTTGCGTCAACCAGAAGCAGTGCTCCGTCTGCCATAGAAAGTACTCGCTCAACTTCCCCACCGAAATCAGCATGCCCCGGAGTGTCGATGATATTTATTTTGTAGTCTTTATAGGCAACTGAGGCGTTTTTGGAAAAAATAGTAATTCCGCGCTCGCGCTCTAATTCGTTACTGTCCAATATCTGATTAACGTCAGCCAGTTCTCCTTTAAGAGTTGTATTTGATTGGCGCAAAAGCGCATCCACGAGAGTTGTTTTTCCGTGGTCAACGTGTGCGATAATCGCTACATTTTTAATTTTTTGTATTTCCATATTATTGATGAGGTGTCAATAAAAAATCCCGCATAGCGGGACTTATTGGCAGCCTCAGTAGATATTGTACTATTTTAAATCAAAATAGGCAATTTTTTACCTGGATTGGAAAACTGTTTTATAAAAATTATCGTTCCTTAGTTGTTCTTTGATGGAGCTGCCCTTCTGAAGTTATGCAAAATTCGTCAGTTCGTACTAATTGATACCCAAATATAATTTCGCTTTCATGTCTTTTGCCGGACCACCCCAAACTTGCACTAAATCTGAATTGATCAGAGCGATGTTGGGCACCAGTCCAATTACCGGGCGAAAGTGGTCCATCGAGATTTTGCCAAAACTCACCACCCATGTTTTGGTCTACATGTAACTCTATATACCCCTCCTGACCAATTCTTAATCTTGGCGTTTTTCCCCAACCTACAGCAACAGCAACTCCTTTTCCTGGTCTAACCATTTGCATTCCGATATCGTATACAAGCTGATCTTTCTGCACAAGAAGTAAGTGCCAATGAAGCAACTACTAATAATCTTTGGTATAAAGGGATTTTGGGATAATTCATAGAAGTAACGTTTAAAAAATTAACAATATATACGGGTGGACGGTAAGGGACTCGACAATCCAAAGGATTGCTCCTTCCCCTGACACCCCCGTACTTTTGTTTGTGGACTCTTTACGAAAAAATTCGGACTGATTTTCAAAGGTAGCGCTGCGAGTGCCCCCACCCACTCGCAGCGCCATCTTTATGCTCGGCCTTCGGCCTCGCTTATGTTTCGCGCGCGCGATTTTTGCTCGGCTCCGCCGAGCAAATAATTACTGAATTTTAAAGTCGAAAGAACTTGGTCGAACACTTCTTCTGTTAGACTCCCACTAAGCTCCATCTCAATCGCTATTCCTGGATAGAGAGTATTTGTCGTGTTGACTAAAGCACCTATTCTTCCGTCACCAGGAGTTCCGGCTATTGGTCCTTGCCATTCACCAGTAGTAGAATATTTACCGATAATTTTTAAAACCTTAACACCATCTTGACTACTTACTTCCCTAACTAGATTAGCCGGAATTTCAAATTTTCGATTCAAGTTTTGTCTAGCGTAATATTTACCATCCTCAATAGCAAATCCCAATAAGTCAGTAAATCCTCCTCCTCTGCCTGCTTCGTAATCAAGCGAAACTGTCCCAAAACCAAAATAATTAATGTCGCAGAAGCTACCACCAGCAAATGCCGGTTTAACTAGAAGAAAGGATGTTTTTTTCGCAAATGTCATGCAAAGTTGAGTTCCTTTTTCTCCAGGTTTTATTTCTTCTTTCATCTCTCCATAACTATTAAAAATTGGCGGGAGTTTAAATTCTAAACCTATTGTTTTTAGAGAATAAGTTTTCCAATTAGAATTAGTAGTAGTTGGTTGTTCGGTTATGGTCGGTTTTGTTGTTGGTTGTATATCAGAATAATTATTTGGAGTTGGTTGAGGTACATAAGATTGTCTTTTTTCAGATATTGATTTAAAGAAATACCCGCCCGTAAATCCCACAGCCAACAGAACTAAAACTACTGTTGAAATCATCCAGTAATTTACTTTCGGTTTTTCTGACATAGAGACGGGCTGACTAACAGGACTTTGTCCGATTTGCTGGGTATTTTGACTACCCTCATTGATTTGGTTTTCCATTTTTACCTCCAAGAAAAAGTATATCATATTTTCGGAAATCAAGTATCTGCTTCCACTTGTATTTCTGTTTTAATTTTTGGTATATTGATAGTGGATACAGATTTTTGGAATTGCGTTTTTTGATGGCGCAATCAGACAGTAAGACGCAATTCTTATCTGTATCCAACTGGTTGCGCCATTAAAGTTTTAAGATTGTTCTTTAAAATTTTTGCGTTTTTCTTTTCTCTTTATTATACGGCGGCTTTTTTGTGTATATAAACGGGGCTTTGCAGCGCTCGCCGCGGGGGCGGGCGCGGCGAGCGCCATTCCTGACTCGCCGAATTCTCCATTTCTGTGGACGGTAAGGGACTCGAACCCCTGACCCCTTTCACGTCAAGAAAGTGCTCTAGCCAACTGAGCTAACCGTCCAAATATTTCAAGCTAACTCAGTTGGCCAAGCTTCGCTTTTGTCAAAGACTTAAGTTTAATTACCAACTGAGCTAACCGTCCAGTTGTTGTATTATACACGTGTTCTATCTATTTTTACAAAACTTAAAATATTATATTGATATCGAAATTACACTAATTATAGTATAATTCGCTCATGGAGAAAGGAAAAAAACAGTTATCACTTAATGAAATAGCGCAATTGTTAAATATTTCACCTTCTGCCGCGCGTGCGATAGGTAGGGGTCCGTTGTTGCATCAGTTGGGAGATTTGCTTGGTCATAATACTACAAGGTGTGAAGATGCGAGTTCAACTTATCAACCCACAGAAGATCTCGAAAAAGATTTTAGTGGTCCAATTGATAGGCTTAGGAAAAGATAAATGTATTTCAAATTAGAAACACGATGTCACATCTTCAGAACTTTGTCTACTAATCTGACTTTACTTATATTGTTTAATATTAAAAATTACTAAATTGATAAAAGGAATTTGGTCAGGATTTGGTAATAATGATTTAGGCTTTTTATACTAACCCACTCATTGTCCGTGTGCATACCGTCCCCAATTGGTCCGAAGGTTATTCCTTCGCAGCCGATTTGGTTGAAATGTCTAACGTCAGAGCCACCGTGTTTATACACAGTTTTGACATTTCGCCTAATTATCTTTTCGGTTTCAGTTTTTAACAATTTTATATACTTACTATTTTCCGAAGTAAATTGAGAGGGTTCTTTAAGTAAAATCTGATACCCAAAACTTTTTGGAATTAATGAAGTAACATTTTTAACTATTTTTTCAGATTCTAATGGAACATAGCGGACGTCCAAAACTACTTCACAATTGTCGGGCACTTTGTTAGTCGTTTTATTGCTTGTCGAAATTTGAGAAACATTTACTGTTGTAGTCCATGATTCCTTGCTGGGTACCGGGTACTTTTTCTGAAGAATATTTAGGAATGAAATCATTTTAGTTATCGCGTTTTCTCCTTTCCACGGGTAAGCTCCGTGAGACGATTTTCCTTTTGCAATTATCTTTATCCAAACGATTCCTTTGGCTTCATTATTAATTCCGAACTCAGTCGGTTCTCCCGCAATCACAAAATCAGCCTTTATTCCTTTTTCAATCTGATATTTGGCCGAGTTAAATCCGCCTATTTCTTCATCAGTTACCAACTGAAGACCGAGAGGATAGTTAACTTTATTTACCAACTCTTTAAAGACTAAAATCTCACAAGCGGCTGTCGCTTTCATATCCTGGGCTCCGCGACCGTAAAGCTTACCGTTTTTTAGCAATGGCTTATATTGATTTTTCAATCCCGGTATAACATCAAGGTGCGCATTGAGAAGGATTTTAAAATCCTTAGCATTTTTAATATTTGAAAACAGTAGACTTGGAGTAGAGTTTTTTTCAAACGTTCTAACCGAAAACTGTTTTAATTCTTTTTTTGCAATTTCCAAAACTTCATATAACCCATTTTTATTATCTGCTGTCGATTCGATACGAATCAGTTTTTGTGATAAATCGATAATATTTTTCATATTACTTTTAGAAATTCCGCTCTTGCATAAGCCGTGTCCCCCCAATAGATAACCCCTAATGTATCGTACCCGGGCATACGGAGTATAACACCACTTCCGTCTTCTCTTAATCTGCGATTTAAATCAATTGTGGTTTGGTATCTTTGTTCCGGGTCTCCCGGTGAAACCCCCTCTTTATCAACCGCAAGTAAGCCTTCGTTTACCACACGTATATATTCGTCAGGTGTATGACGCCGTGTAGTGCTCCAGACTACTGCTGCAGCAGCATCCGATCCGTTTGTCCACCTGGGATTAAATTCAGCAACATATAGAGTGTCAGGATCTTGGCCGGTTTTTAACAAATACTCTCTTTCTTTTGGACCCGGAATTATAAAATCTACATTTACGACTCCGCGTACTTTTGACAAATCAGAATTGGTATCTTTTGCAACTTCGTTGATATAATCAGTCAATGCCTTTACGGATTCTTCTTCGTAATCCGACTTAATTTTGTATGAATGTGCTGAACTAGGATTAAATGTTGACGTACCCACACAAGCTCGTGATCCATTATTAAATATTTGTCCGTTCCAACCTAAGCTGAACGGTTTACCATCAAGAATAATAATTGTCATCCCCGGTGAATCTTCTACATCAATTAACCTACTAATTACCACCTGCGTGTCAGCTGATTTCGAGCTTGCAATTACATGTTGTCGAGCTTCTTTTAAGGCACTTTCCCAGTCATCAAATTCGATTGTTCCTTCAATATCACCGTTGGGTGTAAATACTATTTTTCCTTTAATTTCCTGAAGAGTTGCGTTTCCATAACCACCGTCACATTCATCCGGTCGTATCATTAACCCGACCGGATAATTTGATTCCATGTCTACTTTTTGATAATTGGTTCTGATTTCAGTTAAAAATCGCGAAGAGTCAGCAATAAGCTCGTTTGTATCTGTAATTTTAAAATCAACCGGACATATACCTTCGATGGCATAATTTTGCATATCTTTATGAGAAAGAACTTTATTTTTTAGTCGGTCAACTATTTCAGCCGGCAATCCCCATGTGGTTGTCTCGGGTCCGTTAACAATTTTGACATCAGCTGTATTTATGTATGGAACCAACAACCTGCTTCCGGGAAGTCGATTCGCATCTTCCGGTGTAATTGCTTTTATATCAACACCGTACATTAGGGAAAGGTATTGTAAATGAAATAAATTAGTTTGTGTTTGTACTTCGGGTGACATTAATGCAAAATGCCCTGTTTTTGCAGGAGGTAAATGACCCAATCGCGCTCCATATCTAGCATTGACTGCATTTGATACAACCGGATTACTACCCCTTAAAACTGTTCCGACATTGTGGTAACCGATTCCGTAATCTAGACTTGATCCATTTGAAAAAATATTTTCTTGACTCATTGCACTAAAAAAACCTCTCTGGTGAGAGGTTTGGTCTTTTATTTAATTATTTTTAAAAAATCTATTTAAAACATCTCACCATATTAAGTCAGCCCTGTAATGAGGGCTAACGAAATAATAATGAGAATGTTTTGATTTTTCATTTTGTAGATGTTATTTTAAAATTTCAATTATGTGGTTGTCAACCTCCATACTCATCTTTGTGGGTGATCCATTATTTGATTCAGTTGTCGTAATTGCCGTATGGTCAGAGTTCCGAAAATTCAAAGATGAGACTTTTCACCGAAATACAGTCTGTTCGACTTGCACAAATCAGGGATTTTACAGTCGGAACAAGGTACAAAGTCTTTTGATATAGCTTATGGATTTGGGTTTTCTTTTGGAGGCACTTGAGCTCGACGCTCTCTATTTAAAATGCAGGTTATTACAGATATAGGCAATCTTCTTAGGATTGCACTAGAATATGTTTCTTTTGGATACTGACACAGCTGAAACAAAAAGCAAGCAGGATCACCACAAGCAAATGGAGAAATTTCATAATTTGGGCTACTTGCCATATTTAACCTGAAGATCTTGCAACATAGTGTTCTTCCGAAAGAAGATATTTTGCACCATGTTTTTTATAATTATTTCCCCATGCATTTTTCTTGGCTGCTCTTTTATTTGAAGAATGGAGCCAGTTGGTTGCGCTTTCGATTTTTGTTTTGAAAGATTTGATATACTCCAAAAGTTTTTGAAAGAAAATTACATGATACATTCCTGGCTCTACTGTCGCCTGCATAGCAGCAATTTGCGTTTCTTTTGCGAACTTTCCTACACGCGAACTTGTAATAATTAGCTCTTCCTGTAAAACCTTAAGCTGCATCTTTAACTCGTTAGACCTCTTCTCCACCATTACTTTTTCCTGTTCAATTAATGTTCGCTCAAAAAATACTTCCTTTTTAGCTTCGGCTTTACCTGAAGCCTTTGCTTCCATAATCTCTTTCATGGAAACGGATCCACCAGGCCTTATTTCACCCGATGCTCCCTTAATATTTATCCCGAATAGTTGATCAACGAAATCGGTCGCAATATTTCCGGCCTCATTAGTTAGCTGACCTACAGTATCTTTCCCGATATTGTTGAGGGCTTCAAGAGGATTTGGGATATTTCCGAATACTTTTGCTTTGTTATTAGACTTAGCCATAAAAGGAAATTATACGCAAATTATACACAAGTATGAAATTTAGGCAAATTATAAATCAAGGGGCCAGAAATTTCAAGTAGCAACTATAGGTCTTATACAAAGGAAATCAATTTATTGAGGGTATTTCGTTTAATTAAAATAGATTCTATTAATCTTTTCTGTTCCGGATTTTCCAACCTTTTTGCGAGTTCAGGATCTGAATTTGAACTTACATTAATAGCTTCGGATATTTCTTCATCTGTTACTTTTATTCCCTCAAGAGCGGATATTTTTACAAGGATAAAATCCAAAGAAAGGGCACTTACAGCTTGTTTTTCGTACTCTGACCTAATTTCTTCGATTTTCTTACCAATTGAGGCTAAGTACGAATCAAGGGTAAGTCCCAGCTTATCAATTTGTTCAAGTAATTTTGAAAGTCTTGAGTTAACTTCCTCGTCTAGAAGTATTTTGGGTACTTTGACTTTAACCGAGGAAAGAAGCGTCTTTATAACTTCCTGTTCTTTTTGCTCATGTGATTGGACTGTTTCCTTTTTATCATCTCCCGGTTTCCAGATTTTTGTTGTTGCTCCTTTAATCGCTGCTTTATAATCCCCAAGATCAATTTCCGGCATTTCGGCAGTTGTTGCACCGATTTGCCAGTCTTCGTTCTCATCTGCTTTAAGTAGCTCAAATTTCGGATATGCTATTGGTTTTAGTTTTTCTTCATCGATTGTGTCCCCAAAAAGTTTAGGCAAAATACCGTTTAATGCCTTTTCGATTAAAGTTTGTGCAGGTATCTCCAAAAGTTTTGGAAGAGGTGCCATTCCCTTTCTGAATCCCGGAATTTCCATATCTTTTCCGAGTTCCACTGCGGCATTTTCTTTTGCCTTTTGAATTTCTGTAAACGGAATAGTATAAGTAATTTGGATTGTCCCGTCTTCAGTTCTTGCAATTGTGTAGTTTTTTGCCATGTTTACAAAAAATCCCACGCTTTTATGCGTGGCTTTCGGTATTATATAACACCGACAACTAATAACCAATATCTAAGTTACCCTTTATGTTGAGTCTTAAACTGTGCGGGATTAAACTTTATTTGGGGTGGTTTTGAATTTACATTTCCTCCGGAAAATTTACTACCACCTCCGCTAAAAATACCCGCCTGTCGGCGAGGCAAGCTTCCCTTAAAATGGTCTGAAGTCCTGAAACCGGGACCAGCTGCATTTGGTGCAGATTTACTTTTGATATAACTTTTCATGAATGTATTTTAACATCTAATGCAAGTTTGAAGAGGATTATTTTTTATTTTCGGTAAGCTTATGCAGGAATGTTGCAACCAAAGCAAGAACAAGTGACGAAATAACTGCAGTTAAAAAGCTGTCAATACTAAAGCCAGGTACAAAATAGCTTACTGCCCATAAAAGTACGACGTTTATTAAAAATGCAGTCACTCCAATCGTAACAATTGATAACGGCAAGAAAAGAATTTGTAGTATCGGGCGGATGTAGGTATTTACTATTCCGATAACGATTGCAGTGACAACAGTTGCCCAAAGATTTGCAAAATAAAATCCTGGGATAAGATACGACACGACCAAAAGCGCAAAAATATTGATAAGTATTTTCATTAAGAATTTAGAGTTCATATAATCATTTTTTAACAATTAAATGGTTTTGTCAACAAGAGTCAATGAACGAAGAAGTCGTGGGTATCACTTCTTTTTGGGAAATACTTCGTTTTTTACATCAATAAACATCGAGGCTGCAAAAGCTATTAAACCTCCAACAGGCGCTCTTCCTGATTCGAGCTCTAAAGTGGAGACAGTGGCCCCCACCATTAGCCTTCGAAAGCTGTCGATGGTATTTGGACCCGTGGGCAAATGTCTTATTAGATGAGACATTTTCGACTCAGGCCTTTTGTTTTCTAATGTCATTTGGCTGATTTTGTCAAAAACCATTATAGAAGTCAATGTTTCTTTTTATAGCCAACCCCCAACTTCTACTTAAGTTATGATCATCACTAGGATATGTAAAATATTCCACGCTGTCATTTTGCTTTTTTAGTTTATTTATAAAAGAATTGCTCCATGCCAGAGGAACTGCGTCATCTGCAATTCCCTGGTGAAGCTGAATTGGGTTTTTAATTCGGTCAAAAAGCGAAGTATAGGAAAATTTATCTAAATCATAAATGTTTTCAAGTTTTGCCAACTCAGTCCTTATCAGTTTGCCACTATCGTCGGATTCGTCTGTGTAATATAAAATCGAATACGGAAAAGGCTTTGTTACAGGTGCCCAAAGAACTGTTGGGTATTCCAAGTTTTGAGAGACAATCCACGAAAGTGCAATTTGACCCCCGTTACTATGCGCCCAGATAAAAACGTTTTTACCGTCCCATCCCGGAATTTGTCCAATCGATTTTTGTAGCGCAATCATTGTTACATAAGTTTGAAAACGAGTTTCAAAAATATTTTCAGACTCAGAGTCCGATCCGCCGTACCCCAAAAAATCGGGAGCAACAGTGATAAAGCCATTCTCGGC
>LBVN01000021.1 GCA_000993115.1 Candidatus Woesebacteria bacterium GW2011_GWB1_38_8b | reverse complement strand
AAAATCGAGACTAAAAAAATTTGAGTCGCTTAGTGGACTTATTTAGCACCAGAGAAATTGAATTTTGTATTTCAAATGAAAGTATATTTGAGCTAATCAATAACAGTTATTGTGTAATGAATTAATGGACCGTTATTCCAAACCGTTCCATTAACGGTAGCATATTTTAAAGTAACCTCACGGTAATATATACCATTAGGCGTTAATTTATTCGCAAATAGGTGAAAACCGTAAGACATACCAGAACTCATATCATAGCCAGTTGATTCAGATATTCCGTACGTGTGATTATAATTATTTATATCATCACCCTCAAACCTTATCGGACTAAACTTATCTTTAGTGCTGACAAAAAACCCGATAACTTTTTCTTGGTTTGATTTACTGATGGTAACCGAGATGCTAATTTTGTCGACAGAAATTGAGCTGTTAGTATATTCAGGTTTTTCTCCTACCACTACCGTATAGTTATAGTTACAACTAGGAGTCCACGTGTTTTTACTGCTTCTTGCCCTCAACTTTGGGGTATAGGTACCATTTTGTGTGTACGTATGTGTAGTTAAAGGCTCGCTAATAAGATTTGTGTCCCAGGTACCATTCCCATCAAAATCCCATTGATAGCCGATTGTTCCTGAATAAGTATAATCAAACCCGAGACCTGCTCCAAAAAGACTAACGTATAAAGGAGCATCGCCCTTTGCGGGTGTCATAGAGTTTTCAGGAGTATAACAATGCCCATCAGCAGATACTGGATCGTTAAGGCCATATGGCGTTGCTGTAGCAATTGGTTTTTGGGTTGGCTTTGGTGTTGACAAGGCCCTAATTGGAGTTGGTGAGGGATTTGGAGACACAGATGACTCCGTTAAATTGGTTGCTTCATTTGTACCTGTAGGCAACGAATTTACTATGTTATTTTTTAATTTAGCGTTTTGATAAATCACACACCCAACTAAACCTAATAATACAATCATTATAACGGCTGGAAGTAAAACGAATCCTTTTTGTCCCACATTTCAGTATTTATTAAACATCTGGAGATGTCAATTTCTGAAGCTAATCGGGGTCACTTGCCAGTTGATGTTCGAACCTGGATATGTCAAAACCCTACAAAGCTAAACAATCTTATCTATTATAGGATTATTTAATTTTATACTCGGATCACTAAGATCAGTATTTATATTAACTGTAGTTATTATTCCCTTATCCAGTAACACATTAGGTTTTGTATATTTACTTGGAAGTAATTTGATTCCTATTTCATCCGCATCTTGCTCAACGTAAAACGGATCGTCAAATTCTATTTCAGCTTCTTCTTCTTTAGATGGTTCTCGAATATATTTAAATCCGTTTATATGAACACTCTCGTTTGCAAAAACTCCAATCATATGAGGGTAATCATCCTGTCCAAATTCTTCCTTAAGCTTAGCTGGAACATCCGATGATATATCTGCCATACTAGGAGAAAATCCGAATTCGCTAGCCATTCCTACTTCTCCATAAACCTTAACACTTTCAGGTGTATGGTTATGAAAATCTGCAACAACCTTAAAACCTTCGCTAACAAATGGTCTTAAATTGTCTACAGATTGTTGAGGAGAATATGAAACACCAAATCCATGGCCAATCCCAACTCTGACTTTTACTTGTTCTTTACCATTATCTATAATAAAAACCAAAAATTCTCCAGTATTGTCCACGCTTCTTGTTTTTGTTTCTTCTGCAAGTTCTGAAATTATGTTTGGAGAAATATTTAATGTTTCGTTCGTATCTTTTTCGTTTATCTTAACACCTTCTTGGGTTTCCATATTTATAAGTATAACAGTTATACAATACTGCTATGGATAACATAAAATGGATAATTTGAGGCTAATCGGGGTGGTATACCAGGATCGAACTGGCAACCTCCGCTTCCACAGAGCGGCGCTCTACCATTGAGCTAATACCACCAACCCTTGTATTTTATCAAATCAAACCTATATTGACAAAGCGCTAAACTTAACCCAAAATGTATATAACGTTAATTTATGCCTGCAAAAGCAAAAATCAAAGTTATTACGGAAGAAATAAAAGACGATAAAACAGAGAAACCTGTTGTTGAAGTTGCAACTAAAGAAGATAAGGTCGAGGAGTTAGATACAACCCCGCAAACCCCAAAAGAAATTCCAATCACCGAAGCCGACACGGTAGATACTTCAAAGCTCACTTCTTTTTCAACGTTAGATGTTGAAAACAAAGCCGAAGATCCTGAAGTTCCCGATGAAAAACCTGCAGAACCGCTTGTAGTTTCTAAAGAAAAACTTGAACCAGAGACTGAAGAAAAGGAACCTGAAGAGTCGAAAGATATGAACTCCGCGGATGTAAAGGAGTGGCTCTCCGATGTACGTCCGGACACTTCAAAAGAAATGGAAAAGAGTGGAAAGAGCGGGTTTAAAATATTTCTAATAGTTTTACTTCTTTTAGTCGCAGTAGGACTTGCTGCTGGGGGAGTTTATTACTACAAAAACAGTACTAAAACTTCCGAAGAAGAGGGAACTGAGCAAAAGCAGGAAACCCAAGCAGAAGCGACTCAAACTCCCGAACCCACAAAATCTACAGTTGATTTAAAGAAATTTACGGTTAACGTTCTAAACGGATCGGGTATTACGGGTGAGGCAAAAAAAGTTTCAGATTTATTAGTTACAGGTGGTTTTGCGGAAAGTAAAACAGGCAACGCTGCAAACAGCAAATTTACAAAAACAGAAGTGGCCTTGAAGGAAGCTGTACCTGCGGAAGTATTTGATGCTGTTAAGAAATCTCTAGGGGATACTTACGATGTAGTCAAGGCTGAAAAAGCACATGATTCAAAGTCCACATACGACATAGTAATTACAGTCGGCACCAAAAAGTCGTAAATATTTTTAATTCTATATCTTCTTGACCATTTTTAGTAAAATACGCTTACTTACCGAAGTTTATTAGCCGTGGTGGCGGAATGGCAGACGCGCAGGACTTAAAATCCTGTTTCACAATTGTGAAGTGTGGGTTCGACTCCCACCCTCGGCACCGTAAAAAAACGGAGTGTGGCTCAGTTTGCAGAGCGCCGCGTTTGCCTACCCGCAATAATTCACGGGGATTGGCTCAGTTGGTAGAGCGCCGCGTTTGGGACGCGGAGGTCGCCAGTTCGAATCTGGCATCCCCGACAGTAAATGTAGGTAGGGAACCGCGGAGGTCCCCGGAAGAGCCAATCTTTCAGATTGTCGAACACGGGCACTCCGACCTTATTTAAAAGTGCGGGTATAGTACAATGGTAGTACACTAGTTTTCCAAACTAGACACAGGGGTCCGATTCCCCTTACCCGCTCAAAATCTGATATAAAAATAACAAATTTACACGATTGAGTATGTTTGGTGATATAAGCGAAGGCAGACCACCAATAGAGGGAGGTCATGTTGAGTCAAAACATTATTCTTCCATTCTACTTAAAGGATATAGTAGAACTATTTATGTTGAAACTATTCCACTAAGGAGAGGCCCTGAACGACAGTTAAACCATACTGTAGTAAAAAGGGCATCAACACATGGGGATGATTTGTTGGGAGCAAAATTAACTCAATCACATTTACTAATTGGATTAGAGGATGCGATAAAGATGGGAAAAACGGCTAAACAAGCATTAATTGATGCATTAAAACCGACTCCTGAATAAGTTGGAGAATCAAAGCGAATGTTTGAACAGTATATGAACAGGGGATAAAATTTATCTTCAGATGGATATCTTTATATCAGCAATCGTTATATTCTCACTCCTTCCATTTCTCGTAATACGAAATACAAAAAGTTATTTTTTATTCACAGTTCTAAGCATTTTCGCAATAATCATCCACGGAATTTATCTTTTCGGACCATCAATAATTTATTTGATTCTTGCTACGTATATCACAAGTACGGCAGCTGAATTGGTTAGCCTAAAAACCCGCTTTAACTGCTTTGGTATTAAATACAGTTATGCCTTAGGACACCGGATGTTTACTTCAAAAGTAAACATATTAGGAGTTTATCCTTTGGAAATATCTCTAACGTGGGTTATCTTAAAATATATTTCATTCAACATGGCCTTAATAATTATTTTGGCCTTTTCAATTCCATATTACTTTTTAATTATTTTAACTCCTCTTATCCTCGTATCGATTGATTTGGTCATAGATCCAATCGCAGTCAATATTGCAAAAATGTGGAAATGGGAAAAGGGGAGTGGATATTTTGGAATTCCGGGTCAGAATTTCTTAGGTTGGTTTTTGGTAGGTCTTGCTTCAACTTATGCCTTCAGTTTCATCGGTGTTGACAGGCAAATTACACCAAATATTCTTTTTGTACTACCGATTATTTTTTATTTTCTAATTTTGAGCTACTTTAGACTGCTTTTTAGAATCGACAAAGTAAAAGCAATTTTAGGCGCACTCCCTGCAATTTTCTGGACTTTGCTAAGCACAATCGGATTATTTACTTTACTTTTAAAATAAAAATGTCAGAAACTCACCCATTTGGGTTTTTTATTCCAAAAAATACAAAATATTTATTTTTAGGAAGTTTTCCGGGGAAAAGGGAATATGGGTACGAATGGTTTTTTGCAAACAAAAGAAACCAGTTTTGGTCTATCTTGGAAAATGTTTACGAAACTGAACTTCGGACAAAAGAAGAACAGCAAGAGGTGTTTACAAAACTGAGAATGGCTATATCGGATATAATATTAGAATGTGATAGGAAAGCAAACAATAACTCAGACACAAACTTAAAAGGATTGAAAATTAATTCTGAAGCGATTACAAACGTAATTATTAATTATAAGATTGAAGCAGTATATTTTTCGAGCAGGTTCGCCGAAAAACTTTTTAGAAGATACTTTAAAGAGTTAATAAGTAAATTTCCGAAAATTAAATTAGTTACATTACCTTCACCATCCCCGAGATATGCAATAATTAATAAATCCGAAAAAATAAATATTTACAAAAAACTTTTACCGAAACTCCCAAAATCTAAACCTCAAACTTTTTGAAGAAGCTTTTTTTGACAATTTCGGTAACTACAAAGTAGGAAATCAGGTCAAATATTATCAGTACCCAAACTAAATAGGGAAGAGTGGTGAAATGAAAAATGTTTACCTGTAATACAGACATAGAAATTACCAATGTAATAGAAAGTACGCTCAAAACCAAAAGCCAATTACTCGGCTTGCTTTTATAAAAAGGTAATTTCGTTCGGATTGCAAAGGTCACTAAAATTTCGGATATCGCTGATTCAACAAACCAAGCCGTCCTGAAGACTTCAGGCTCAACTTTAAGTATAAATATCATAGGAAGAATCAAAAGCATATCGAAAAAAGAACTGACGAATCCGTAATAAATCATAAAGTTTTTAATAAATCCAATATTCCATTTTTTTGGTTTTCTTAAAAAATTCTCATCCACGTTATCCGTCGCAACAGCAAAAAGGGGAATATCACTAACAAAATTATTAAGAAGTATTTGGGAAGGAAGAAGTGGAATGAATTTTAAAAAGAAAGATGAAATCGCAACAGTGAACATATTACCGTAATTGGCGGATATTGTGTTTAGGATGTATTTCATGATGTTTCCGAACGTCTTCCTACCTGCTTCTATTCCTTCCGCTAAAACATTCAAATCCTTCTTTAGTAAGATAATGTCGCTCGCGTCCTTTGCAATATCTGCTCCCGTATCAACAGAAATCCCAACATCCGCCTCACGAAGCGCCCCCGCGTCATTTATTCCGTCGCCCAAAAACCCAACAATATGTCCTTCATAATTCAATGCCTTAATTATTTTGTATTTCTGCTCAGGCGTAATCCGGGCAAATATTTTCTTCTCCCGAGCCGCTTGATTGAACTCATCCGGAGATAATTTTTCAAGATCGTTTCCACTTATTACCTGCCGATCATTAAAGTCAATTCCTGTTTCGCGGGCAATATTTACAGTTACAACCAAACTGTCTCCACTTATTATTTTAAGATCAATTCCAAGCTTTTCAAATTTTGCAATAGTAGCGCCCGCGCTTTCTTTTACCGGATCTTTAAAGAGCAAATAACCCAAAAACACCATATCGTTCTCATCCGCTTTTGACGCACTTTTTTTCTCTAGCTTCTTTTCGGCCAAGAGAATAACCCTATATGCTTTTTCCTCATATACTGCAATTTGGTCATTTATATTTTTGACTTCTTTATTTGTTCTATTTACGGACTTTTCGCCAATTGCAATTTTTGAACAAATTTCCAGCATAGTTTCCGGCGAGCCTTTTGCAACCAAAAAGTATTCGCCTTGCTTTTCGTAAGAAATACTCATTCTTCTTCGTTCATAATCAAAAATGTTTTCGGATACAAATTTAACTCGAGTAAGTTTGTTGACATATTTTTGCGTATATTCACTTTCCCAAATTGCTTCGTCGTGAGCGTCGTATTTTAAATCTTTTGAATTCTGGGAAAACTTGGATGTGCAAATCAGAGCTTTTTCGTAAAGACTTTCATCATTGTTACCGTTTACGTTCATGGTTCCCACAAGACTAAATTTCCCTTCGGTTAAAGTTCCTGTTTTATCCATGCACAGGGTATCGAGGTTTCCAAAGTCTTCAACGGCCGATAACTTTTTTACAATAACTTTCTTTTTCGCCATTTTCATAGCCCCTTGCGAAAGCGTGACCGTAATTATTGCAGGTAACATTTCCGGAGTAATTCCAATAGCAAGTGCTACTGCGAAAAGAAAAGACTGAACTAAATCCTTAGCAAGAAGTGCGTTTACTAAAAATATTCCAAAAGTCAAAATAACTATTACCTTAAATAAAAACTGACTGAATGATTTAATCTGAACTTGAAAATCCCCGCTTGAAGTTTTTTCGGAGAAAAGTTTTTGAGCACTTCCAAAACTTGTGGTCAAGCCTGTGGCAATAACAATTCCGCTTCCAAACCCAGAAGAAACCGTCGTTCCCATAAAAATCATATTTTTTTGATCGCTTATATTTAGCTTTTCCTTGTCAATTACGGTATCGTTTTTTTCAACCGGAATTGATTCTCCTGTCAAGATTGATTCGTCTACGCTTAGTCCGTCGGATTTTATTAGTCTTATATCGGCAGAAATTTTATCTCCGAGACGAACTTCTACAATATCTCCGGGTACTATAAATTTATTATCTATAAGAGTCCAGTTGCCATCCCGAAGGACTTTACATTTGTAACTTAAGTATTCCTTAACTTTTTCAACAGCACTTTCAGCCTTAAATTCCTGAATAAATCCGAAAACGGCGCTTAATATTACGTAAGACATAATTACTGCCGAGTCCAATGGTTCACCTAAGAAAAAGGAAACAAGTGAAGCAATTATAAGTATTATCACTAGCCAGCTACTGAATTGGCTAACAAGAATTTTAATAAACGAAGGAATTTTTGATTTGGAGACTATCGTGTTAAGTCCGTATTTTAAAAGTCTTTTTTCAGCATCAGTAGCCGTAAGTCCTTCATTGCTACTTTTTAATTTCTCAAAAATCTCAGATCTTTTATATTTCCACCACAGATCTTCCTGCACATCGGCCATATTTCATATTAATATGCCAGTGTGTTGATTACAATGAAGATTAAGAGTTACCTCAACTGTTCCGACAATTTTGCCTTTGTGCCCGCAGAGGGAGACCTGCACACAATGCTTTCAGGATAGCTAACGGAAGGGGTCCTATCTACAATCACCGTTCCACCGCGTCAATGACAATTTCAAGTTTTCCTTTGGCGGCATTTAAGAATTAAACAATCAATAATGCTCTGCATCACTAAAAACTTGTTTAAGATAAACACCAACACTTTCACCCGGCAAATCGCCAAGCGATTCGCCACGATTTGGTTCTGGCATCGAATGATTTTTGAGCACTACATAAAATTGACTTTTCTCATTTTGATCAAGCCCAGAATAAATCTGCTCGGCTGGTACAAATCCTTTCGCTTGAGCAAAATTTTGCATCGCTGGTCTGTAGTCTTTTTCAGAAGAAACAGATCCTGCAAGATACATCACAGCAACATCTATGGGATACAAAGTCATTTCCAAACTTACTGGAGTATTAGATGGATTATATCCCGGTCGGCTTGCAATAACGTTGGTTGCTTGAACACCATTGAGAATCACACGATATTGGCTATATGAAATTTTATATTTATTATCCTTTCCATCTAATTTAAATATAATTTCTTTTTCACCATTTTGTTTTAACCAATCAGGATCCACGTTGACTTTAGCTCTCGATTCCAAAATAACACTGGGGCAGAATTCACCCGATCCTTTAGTAAATTTGTATCCTTTTATATCAACAACCAAGGTATTACCACGTAATGATTTTTTTGCTTCCAAATCTGAGGCAGAATCGCAACCTCCGCCTGCAACGGCAGATAAAACTAAAACTGGCACTCTTTTATTGTTTTCAACTGACGATGCAAGAAATACACTTACATATTTTGGAATAGTTAGCTCACCGGTCAAAGACGGTAGTGGCGATCTAAAACCATTGCTGTTTGTAAAAACCAGCGCGCCAATGACAATTAAAATAAGTACGGTGATTGTTATGAGAACTTTTTTTGTCATAGATTTTATGATTAAAAAATTTTCTTCCCCCAAAATGCGAAACCGCCAATTCGTTTTTGTCCCAAAATTTGAATACCAATTAGTCGCCGAGCAAAGCAAGGCGAGCACATTTTCCTTGCAATTTCCTAAGTGGTGCGCCCGGGGGGAATCGAACCCTCATCGACCGTTCCGAAGACGGCAACTTTATCCGTTAAGCTACGGGCGCATTTTTTAGACTTCTGACCTCTTATCCCCATTGAGCTATGGAGGCAAAATTATTTTAAAATCTCCTTCCAGACCCTAATTGTGACCCCTTTTGAACCAATAATTCATCACCAGAACTTGACGTACACATCCCTTCAGCAATAATTCTATATACACCTCCTCCTTCTAATTGAATTACTTGTACTCCTTTAGGGTCACCACTAGCTTCAACAACTTCTCTTAACGCTGACCCATACCCCGATGCTACAATACGCTTTGCCACTTCTTCAGGCATCCCTTTCAAATCATATGTACGAGTTTCGATTCTACCTGTGTAACTTATTTGTTTCATTTATTTCACCTCCATTCCTATTTCAGATTATACCTAATTTCCGATATAATTGCACTTGTATGACTACCGAAGAAATCATAGAAGCAGTAGAAAAAGAGATTCGCGAAACTCCTTATCATAAAGGAACTGAGCATCATATCGGTATGCTTCGGGCTCGACTTTCAAGACTTCGAGAAAGACTTCTTGAAGCTTATTCAAGAAAATCCGGAGGTGGCGGCGGATATTCGGTTAAAAAACAAGGTGATGCAACTATCGTTTTAATTGGCCCACCATCTGCCGGAAAATCGACCCTTTTAAATAAATTAACAAATGCCCAAAGCAAAGTTGCGCCTTATGCTTTTACAACAGTTTCGGTAATTCCGGGAATGATGTATTTGCGTGATGCGAAAATCCAAATTCTTGACGTTCCCGGACTCATTGAGGGAGCTGAAGAAGGAAAAGGAAGAGGACGTGAAGTTTTATCCGTTGCAAGAGGCGCAGATTTACTGATTATAATGAGTGACGTTAAAAGGCCCATTGCAATTGAGCGTATTAAAAAATCTCTGGAGAAAAACGGAATAAGGCTAAATAAAGAAAAGCCAAACATAAGGATAGAGAGAAAACTTCAGGGTGGAATTTTAATTAAATCAAATATAAGGCAAAATTTAACCCACGAAACAATTAAAAAAGTTGCAAACGAGTTGGGAGTTAAAAATGCCGATATAACTTTAAATGAAAAACTAACCATTGAGCAGCTTATTGATGCATTTTCAGCTAACCGTGTTTATACAAAATGTTTTAACATTTTAAACAAGGCGGATGAAATATCTGACATACCTGAAAGTGATTATCAAAATAATAACGCGCTGCTTATCAGCGCCGAGAAAAATATTGGTATCGAAGAACTGAAGGAAAAAATCTGGCAGACTTTAGCTTTTATCAGAGTTTATTTGGTAAGAAATGACGAGGAGCCAAATTTAAATAATCCGCTGGTTACAACAAAAAACAAAACTTTATTCGACATAGCTTTAGAAATCGGAAGTGAATTTGCGGAAGACAAAACCCGGGCAAAAATCTGGGGGACAGGCGCTAAATTTCCCGGACAGGAAGTGTCTTTATCTGCAAAAGCCCAAGACGGAATGCAGATTAGGTTTATTTGACTTAACCGTTTCTCCTTCGGTTAAGGAAATCTCCTCCTGGCAACTCCACAATATCAATCTTTTCAACATGTTTTATTACATAGTTCCAACCTCCAGGTGCGGTCAAATCGTTTACAATTTGGATATCACTACCCAACCTCCGAAGTTTCACAGTTAACTTTGCCATAGTAATCAGAACATCACCAGGTGCCATACCGGTTCTCTCTCTAATTTCATCAAAATTTAATATTTTATCCACCATGTAATTAGCTGTGCCGAAGGCGGGAGTTGAACCCGCACGTCATTGCTGACACACGCTCCTGAAGCGTGCCTGTCTGCCAATTTCAGCACTTCGGCGAATGCTAGCGTTATTATATCAAATTTGCTAAAATGGCGTAGTTTGCGCGCGGGTGGCGAAACTGGTAGACCTGTCTGCGCAGGCAGGCGTGCAGTCTTGATTGTGTTTTTTGTATATATTATAAAAAGTGTTATTGACGAATGGTATTATGTTGGTATTACTGGAAATATTGATAACAGGTATAAACAACAATCAAAAAAGAGTAAAATCAACCAAAAATAAGGTTCCTTTTGACCTGTTTTTTGTTCAATTATGTACGAATAGAATTCAAGCAAGGGATTTAGAAAAATATCTTAAAGTTAGTTTTAACAAAGAAGCATTA
Source organism: Candidatus Woesebacteria bacterium GW2011_GWB1_38_8b (assembly GCA_000993115.1). GTDB lineage: Bacteria > Patescibacteriota > Microgenomatia > UBA8517 > UBA8517 > GWC1-37-12b. The sequence continues at coordinate 1,233 of LBVN01000021.1, read as the reverse complement.
ATAGAAGTTATGCGCGGGTGGCGAAACTGGTAGACGCGCAGTCTTGAGGAGGCTGTGGAGTAATCCTTGCAGGTTCAAGTCCTGTCCCGCGCACTCGTTTTACTCGTGCCCGTTACTGGTCTTGATAGCGCACAAGTATAGAATAAATACTTTGCACACAAGTCCTGTCCCGCGCACTAAATGACATTAAAGATTTAAGTTGATATATGATTAATCAAAAACCAAATATTCATAACTTAGTGCTGTGCGCTAATGTTTTTATCAGAAAGGATGGGAAATATCTTCTGATGAAAAGATCTTCTGAAAAAAAGTACGCACCAAACAAAATCCACCCTTTTGGAGGAAAGATTGACAATAATGAAAACCCATTTGACGGTGCCGTTCGAGAAATTAAAGAAGAGATTGGTATAGATATTAAAAATCTTAAATTGGAAGCTATTATTTTAGAATTAACAGATGAAAAAGATTTACCAGTAAATTGGTTAATTTTTCATTTTAGTGCTGACTATGCGGGAGGGAATGTAAATAAAACCGAGGAGGGCGAAGTTGTCTATTTAACACCGGATGAAATTAAATCCTCAGATTTATTTCCCTCAGTTAGAAGTATCATAAGTAACATTTTGAATCCCGGCGACGGTACTGTTTTTACAACAAATAGCTATCATGGGTTTGAAAGTGGGATGAAAGAATTGTCAAAAAATCTTTGCATTGTTTAGCTGAGTATTTTTCCCAAGGTTATTATTTAATAATTCAAGTTGACCTGCTAAAATCCGAGCTTCTTTTAAAGTGTCTCAAAGTAGCCGAGAAGAGGTTCGATTTAAATACCTTTATCGGCACATAAATGATTTATATATAAATCAAAAATTACAATAATGGAGAGTAGTAGTCAAAGTAATTACCAAATGGATGAATTATTTTCCATTTAAGTATTTTATTCCCTTGTTCGCATAGTTCTTCAGGACTGGGAGTAGCACCGGAAATTTGCCCTGCATATATATTTTTACAATCTTTGTAGCCTTTTTTATATTCTATATAAGCCCTCGCTGTAAATAATGCATATATCAATACAGCAGCAAATAAAATTAAAACCAATTTCTTAATTATTTTCATAATTTTATTATATTACTTAAAAAGAAAAGGTGCATATTTCTACTGATAAGTAAATTGTGTTTCAAAGCTGGAATATGCTAAAATCAGAGACTGGAATGAAGCGAGAAGTGGACAAGTCTGACT
>LBVN01000020.1 GCA_000993115.1 Candidatus Woesebacteria bacterium GW2011_GWB1_38_8b | reverse complement strand
TCTTTTCGAGTAAGGAGTAATAAGTTTTAAGTTATAAGATTTAAGCAGTACGCGGAGTTTTTTGCGAAGCAATGTATTTGCCCCGACACCACCACCCAAAAATAGATAATTGGTATTAGGCAGTAGGTTATGGGAGAGATAATAATTAAGAACTCTAATAATGTGTTCGAATGCGACATTTTGATAAGACGTTGCAAGATTTGCAATTATTTCTTTGTTTAATCCTTCTTGTTTTTCTTTCTCAACCAACCGCCACAATGCCGTTTTTAATCCTGAATAACTAAACTCCATTCTTTTTTCCTGACCAATCATCGGAATGGGTAGGGGATAAGAGTTTGCCTTTCCTTGTTTAGCAAATTTTTCCAAAACAGCACCACCGGGATATCCCAACCCCAACATTCGAGCCGCCTTATCAAGCGCTTCGCCCAATGCATCGTCAACAGTTTGAGCAAGAACTTCATATTCACCAACCCCTTTTATGTAAACGAACAACGTGTTTCCCCCTGAAACAACAAGTCCGTATGCAGGAAAATATTTATTGTGTGAGAAATTGGTATTTGTTTTAGATTGTGCAAGTGGACTAAGCAAATGAGACTCAACATGATTAATAGGAATAATTAGCAATTTGTATTTTTTTGCCAAATCTTTCGCCTTGTTTATTCCAACCCCGAGTGCAATTCCCAGACCCGGACCAACCGTTACGGCAATAGCATCTACATTTATCATTTGAGTTTTAGCATTTTTCAATGCCCTGTTTATAACCCAATCTATTCTCTCTTCGTGTTGTCGTTGAGCAAGCGAGGGGACTACTCCACCGAATTTTGCATGAAGTGACGCTTGCGACCAGATTACATTTGACACAACAGTTTCATTTTCTGTTACTGCGGCCGCCGTTTCGTCACATGATGTATCTATCGCAAGAATTTTCATACTAAACAATGTCCCATGTTAGATTTCGCTCATTTTCCTTTTTTCCGTAGTTTATTTTTACCCAAACAATTATCGCATCTTCGCTATACTTTCTAATTTCATCTGAAACCCTATCGGCCCACTCAATAGCAATTATACTTTTGTCGGTAATTTTTTTTGCAAAGTTAATACCCTGAAGTTCCTTAGAATTTTCCATTCTCCATGCGTCTATGTGAATTAAGTAATAGGTATTAGGCAATGTGTTATAGGAATGTTCCAGGTCGTAGGTGGGAGATGTTATTTCTTCTTTAATCCCCATGGCCTTTGCAAGTCCTTTTGTAAAAACCGTTTTTCCGGCACCCATCGGTCCGTCTAGCGCAAAAACTATTGCCCTTGATCCTGTATGAATTTCGTATTTTTGCCAAAGCTCTTTCGCAAAATTTTGAGTATTTTCAGAAGACATCGAAAGAATAAAATTTTCTGAGTTTAACTTTACAACCCCCTGACGCAAAATTGCAACGTCATCAAGTGTTGTGTCAATAACCGTTGACGGTTCATTTCTGGGTAGTTCTCCGGCATCAACAATTAAATCAATCAAAGACTTTTGCCTTTCGCTTAAATTATCTAAGATGTCGCTTATTTTATATGGCCTTTTTTTACAATTTGCGTTTGCACTCGTTGCAGTAATAGGTTTTCCGAATTTTTTAACTATATCTAAAACAAAAGTATAATCGGGAATTCTTATTCCTAAAGTCCCCGTTTCCGATTCCACCCCGATTGCGACACGATGTTTTCCTTGGGATACAACAGTTAAAGGGCCTGGTAAAAAATTCTTATACAAGTTTTTTGCAATCTCGTTTAACTTTACATACTCTTCAGCCATTTTTTGGTCCAGTACAGCCACAGAATAGGGTTTGCCGAACGGCCGAGCTTTATACTTGGTTAGTTTTTCAACGGCCTGTGGGTTAGTTGCATCAACAAAAGCCCCGTACAAAGTTTCGGTCGGCATGATTACCAACCCCCCTTTTTGAAGTACTTCAACAACCAACTCATTTTTGACATCTTTAATTTTTACAATATTCATAAATACCGAATACAAGGGATAATAATACTATAATACGGTAACCTATTCAATTATTTAGGAGCAGTACCTCGTAAAAATTTTGCCTGCCAGGGTTTGTAGTTGGACACAAATTTTTTTTGGTAAAGCGTTTCGCCGTTTCTGGTTACGGTGTAGTCAAAAATTACTTTTGCTCCCCAAGATTTGTAGTCAACTTGCTTAACTGTTCCGACAGGAAGTGTGGGATCGTCCATATATAAATCTTCTGGAGGAGGAGTAGAGCTGGTAACTACGGGTTTTGTAGTGCTTGCTACCCGGCTATCGCTGGTTCCATAAACTTCCACAGTCAGTTTATATATTTTTGGTTCATAAATTGTTTGGATTAATATATTTGCTGGGGTGTCGTTTTTAAATTTAAAATCAGTTGTAGGAGAATATACTGTTGCATCAAGACCGGGACCTGAATTTTGTTCGTAATATCCAACACGGTAAGAGTGTGCAGCCCGCTCTACAATTGACAATCCGGAATTAAGAACTGCCCGAAATAGCGTTGTTGATACCTGACAAACACCTCCACCGTCGCCAAGTATTGTTTTGCCGTCCTGGATGATATACGCCTGCTTATAACCCGTCAAAACTGACACGTCTCCAACGGCGCTGTTAAAAGAAAATATTTCTCCTGGCTTAATTAGAGCACCGCTAATTCTGGAAGATGCCAAACCTATATTGTGAATTCTTCCCAGAATGGAGCCTTTGTAAAAAGATTCACCCCTACCTATAAGTTCGTTTATTCCTAAGTCGTTTACTTCGCTGTTTGTTATCTCAGGAGCCGTTTTAATAGCAGGGATTTGAATTGGGTTTAAAACTGCACCAGATTCTAAAACAGAAAGCCCGTTGCTAACTGCGGCAATTAACTCGTCTTTTTTAATTTTTATACCTTCTTTGGATGGTACAAATTCCTGAACCCGACCGTCTCGAAATGTAAAAACGGAATTTTGGGGTTCAGTTTCGACTTCGTTTTTGAAACTATCAATATACTCAGAAATTACACTTTCGTTATAGCCTCCGTGTGGGGAAATAAACCCCATTATCGTTTTTGTATCAACTGATTTTTGAAACATATTATTAAACAGGGTAATCGACTTTCCGTTTAGGGTATTTGCACGATTTAAATATTTTTGCTCCTGTTCTGAATCAAGGGTGGGGTCAATCTTTTTAATCGGGATGACAATTTTTTTGAAATCCTGCTTTTTAAAAGCATGCCAGATTAAATTTTTCAGACTTTCTAAATCAACTTCTCGTCCTGCTGATCCTTTTGATACACCCAACGTGTTGCCGTTTAGCAAAATTGTAGGATTAACAGGTTCAATTGATATCTTTGACGAGATGACTGAAAGATACTCATTGAAAACGGTTTCATCCAGTGAATACTCGGGGTTTACAACAACGGGGGTAATAAAAGACGAAAAAATTCTAAACGAATTGTTATAGAATTTGTCATTTCTAAAATATTGATATGCATTTTCAAATGTTTTGTCAACATCATACTCAAAATTGATCTCGTTTAAAGGAATCGTAAACTGGTCGTCAGAAGTAACAAGAATTACCTTCTCGGGTTTCGTTATTGAGGATTGAAACATCTCTTCAAGTTGGTATTTTTTAAATCCGGATATGTCGTATCCGGTAACTTTGACTTTGGGAATTACTTTATCGCGATAGAAAAAGAGTGTTCCAAAATAAAAAAACAAAGGTGCTGTGAGCAAAATTACAATTGCGATTACAACGACGACAATTTTATTGATATGGGTTTTTACCTTCATGTTTCTTGATAATTTATTACAGCACATTTCAAAACCCTATTTGAAACAGCTTCTAGTATGATATCATGAAAGTCAGGTATGGCAGAAATTGTAATTAATCAAACAGAAACAACTCTTAATCAGCCAAATACGGAAATAGTTAACAAACAGCTTGATGCATTAATTGATAAAAGCAAGTTACCTCAAAACACCATAGAAAGTCCCAACACAAACAATTCTCCTAAAGATAAGTTTATTAAAAAACCAATTTTCAAAAAAATCATTATCCCGCTTATTATTTTAATTATAGTACTGGCTTTGGGGTCTACCGTACTTACGATTATTCGCCGTAGCGCTAAGACTATACAAAACAAAGGTGAACTTGTTTGGTGGGGAGTAACGGAGGAAGACTCAGTAGTTGCCCCTCTTATATCAGAATTTCAAAATAAATTTCCTGATATTCGAATTACTTACGTGAGACAATCCGAAAAAGACTATGCCCAAAGACTTTACAATTCGCTTAAAAAAGGAGGCGGTCCCGACATGTTTGAAATCCATACGAGCTGGACACCTGATTTTAGAGGGTTGTTGTCCACTGTTCCGTCCTCGGTTTTGAACGAGAACGATTATAAAAGTATTTACTTGCCCAGTATTTACAACTCACTAAAGACAAAAGAGGGGATAGTTGGAGTCCCTTTGTATTATGACGCCCTGACACTATATGTTAATGTTGATATTTTCAACAATGCAAGAAAAGAAACCCCAAAGACCTGGAATGATATTTTGTTTCTATCCGATCCTGTTAAGGGAGGTTTGACTCTACGAAACAAGGACGAAATTATTCAATCAGCTATTGCGCTCGGTAATACGACTAACGTTGATCACTGGCAAGACATTTTTACATTTATTATGATTCAAAATAAAATAAATCCGGCAAACCCGGATTTGAAATCATTAGCAGACGTAATTTCATATTATAAAGCGTTTCAGGAAAATGGGGTTTGGAATGAACGGTTGCCAAATTCAACTACAACGTTTGCAAGGGGAAAGTTGGCAATGTATTTTGGGACTATGTCGAGAGCCCCTGAAATATTGAGATTGAATCCTGAAATTAGGTTTAAGACAATTCCACTCCCTCAGCTTCCCAATAACGCACCGACTGACCCGCAGTATTCTTATGCGAATTACTATTTTCAAGCTGTAGACAAAAATAGTACTAATCGTGATACGGCTTGGCAGTTTTTAAAATTTATTACGGAAAAGGAATCAATTGTAAGACTTAACAAGGAAAGAAAAGCCATTCGCGCACTAGAGTTTCCGTCTCCCCGAAACGATATGGTAGCTGATTTTGAAAAAGATGCGGTGTCTGGTTCGATTGTTTATTTTTCTGCTGTCGCCAAAACTTGGTATATGGCTGATAGGGCTGATGATGGAGAAGGAGGAATTAATAATAACGTTACGAGTCTTTACAAAGCACAAATCGATAAAGGTAAAACCAGCAAGACTTTCGCTGACGATCTAAAGTCTTTATTGGCGAAATACCAGTTGTAAGTATGTTTAATTTGCCCTCTTGACAACCCTACGCATTCATCTATAAAATAGCACTCGTAACGAATCATTGCTAAAATTTTTAAGTATGACAGCTAAACTTTCTAAAAAACTAAATGTAATTCCGATGCCAGGGTATGTTGTGATCAAATCCCTCGATGCCCAAACCCAAACAGCTTCCGGAATTTACCTTCCAGACTCAGCTGGAGAAAAACCTCAAAAAGGAGAAATAATTGTTGTTGGTGACGACGAAATAAATGACAAAGGTATTAAAATTAAGTCTCCGGTAAAAGCGGGAGATGTTGTGATTTATAAAAAATGGGGAGGGTCTGAAGTCAAAATTGACGGAGTTGAATATTTGTTTTCAAAGTTTGACGACATCTTAGCTGTTGTGAGATGAGGTGTCGAATTCAATTAAGTTGCAAACTTAATTGAATTTTGATATCTTGGCAATTGTAAAATAATTATGGCAAAACAATTAAAATTCGGAGACGAAGCAAGACAGTCCTTACTAAAGGGAATTGATACTGTTGCAAAAGCAGTTGTAATAACCCTTGGCCCAAAGGGAAGAAACATCGCACTGGACAAAAAATGGGGAGCACCCAACATCATTCATGATGGGGTTTCAGTTGCGAAAGAAATTGATCTTCCGGATCCATTTGAAAACATGGGAGCACAACTGGTTAAAGAAGCCTCAAACAAAACCAACGATAGTGCGGGCGATGGAACAACTACGGCTACGCTATTGGCACAAGTCATTACTCATGCAGGAATGAAAAACATAACCGCAGGTGCAAATCCCATGGTTGTTAAAAAGGGGATTGAAAAAGCAGTTGCCGAAGTAATTACTGAGCTTAAAAAAATCGCCAAACCCATAAAAAACAAAGAGGAAATTGAGCAGGTTGCAAGCATTTCAGCAGGGGATAGCGCAATAGGGGCAAAAATTGCAGAAGCACTTGATAAAGTCGGCAGGGACGGTGTAGTTACAGTTGAAGAAGGTAAGGGATTAACAATTGATATCGAATACAAGGAGGGAATGGAATTCGATAGAGGTTATGCATCTGCATATTTTGTAACCAACCCCGAAAGGATGGAAGCTGAAATAGACGGTGCTTATATTCTATTAACAGACAAAAAAATTACTTCAATTCAAGAATTATTGCCTTTCCTGGAAAAATTTGTCAAAGTATCGAAAAATTTGGTAATTATTGCCGACGAAGTAGAAGGGGAAGCGTTGGCAACCCTAGTTGTTAATAAACTAAAAGGTACATTTAATGTTTTAGCAATTAAAGCTCCTGGATTTGGAGACAGAAGAAAAGAACTTTTGGATGATATTGCGATTTTGACGGGGGGAGCCGTTGTAAGTGAAGACACAGGTCGTACATTCGAAAATATTGAAATTTCAGACCTGGGACAAGCAGATAAGGTGTGGGCAGACAAAGACAACGCAAGAATAATTGGTGGAAAAGGTGATAAGTCTTTAATCAACAAAAGAATAGCGCTTTTGAAAAGACAAATTTCCGAAACCACATCCGATTTTGATCGGGAAAAACTTGAGGAAAGACTTGCAAAATTAGCGGGGGGAGTGGCAGTCATTAACGTCGGAGCAGCAACTGAAATTGAATTAAATGAAAAGAAAGAAAGAGTAAAAGACGCGGTTGGTGCAACAAAGGCGGCAATTGAAGAGGGGATTGTTCCCGGCGGTGGAGTTGCTCTTTTGAAAGCCAAGAAGGGTTTGCTGAATCTTAAACCGGCAAACAGCGATGAGGAGATAGGAATTGATATTGTAAAGTCAGCTCTTGAGCAACCGCTTCGATGGCTTGCAAAAAATGCCGGCGAGGATGATGGTTATGTCCTTCGAAAAGTAGAAGATGAAAAAAACGGCGACTATGGATATAACGCTTTAACCGGCGAATTCGGTTCAATGACAAAGTTTGGAATTTTGGATCCTTTGAAAGTAACAAGAAGCGCTCTCCAGAATGCGGCAAGTGTTGCTATGATGGTATTAACCACAGAAGGCTTGGTTACCGATATTCCCGAAAAGAAAGACTCTCCAGCTATGCCGGGTGGAGGAATGGGAATGGGCGGAATGGATTATTAATAAATATTAATTCCTAATTCCTAATTTTTAATTTCTTCAATATACTTTACTCCATGTGGAAAGAAGCTGAAGATTTTTTGTTGAGAGATAAAAAAATTGCACCTTTGGTAATAAAATGGGGGAGTTGCAGAATTAAAAAAAGACCGCAAAAGTATTATTTTGAAGATCTGGTGGCTTCAATTACCGAACAGCAGCTTTCGGGAAAAGCTTCAGAGGCAATATTCAAAAGAGTTAGAACCCTTTTGAAAAAGAATTCCTCTAGCCTACTCTCCCCGATTGCACCAAAAGATGTTGAGAAAGTAAAAGAAGAAGAATTACGAGCCTGCGGCATTTCCTGGTCAAAAGCTAAATATGTTAAAGATTTGGGTGAAAAAGTTAGTAGGGGAGAGGTTAATTTAAAGCGCCTGGGGACATTATCCGATGAAGAAGTGGTTACCGAGCTTATTAAAGTAAAAGGAGTTGGTCGATGGACCGCTGAGATGTTTTTAATGTTTACACTGGCTCGACCCGATATTTTTCCATTAGATGACTTAGGAATCAGAAAAGCAATGGAAAAGATGTTTGGAAAAAAACTTGATAAACCAGAGATACTTAAAAAATCAACAAATTGGAAACAGTTTAGAACCGTTGCAAGCTGGTATTTATGGAGAAGTTTGGAAACTACTTAATTAATTTAAACTCAAACACAAGAAAAAGATCATCATCTTGGATTTCTCTACCGATATAGGCATAATAGCCTGATAAGACTTTTCGATGATGCTCTATGTCGATATATGTTTCGTGGCCAGGAAGGTCTTGTGGGAGATCCTTAAATTGTTTCCAAAATTTATTTGTTACAATCGCTTCTCCGATTATCTTATTGTTTTTGCTGTTTAGAACGTTAATTTTATCTCCAGCTTGTATATAATCATATTTGTTTCCAAATCGGTAAGTGAGAAATTTTTCACCACTTAATATTAGTGGAACCAATTCGGGAGCAAAACCAATCGTGTATTTATTATGGTTGGGGTTAACTTTGTAAACAGAGGTTCTGTTAGGTGCTTGAACCATTAGTCCAATTATACTAGGTTTGTAGGAAATGTTTAGTTGAGTACATTTAAAGGATTAATTCTTTTTCCACTTTGGTACACCTCCAGATGTAAATGGTCACCGAATGCGCGACCTGTTGCTCCCATCAGGCCTATGACCGTATTTGTATTGACTTCCTGTCCGATTATTACATTAATTTTTGATAAATGGGCATATAAAGACAGAACTTCGCCGCCGTGATTAATTGTGATTGAGTTGCCGTAACCGACCCTGGAACGTTCTGTTTTTGTAACCACACCGTCCATTATGGGAGTAATTGAATCGCCGGTTATTCCGTCCAGATCGACTCCTGGATGGAAAAAGGAAAACTTTTGAGTAATTTTTACTGTATTTGTAGGATATTTAATCTCTCTTTGCTCGGTTTTAAAAACGACAGGTGATTGAGTAGTTATATTGTCGGGGATACTTTCAACAGCCGCTATGTTTGTTGTGAACACAGAAGAAGAAATCAGCATAAGCGCAATATTGGCACCAAAAAACTTTTTTATATTAACTTTTTCAAAAATGTGGCGAAAGTAACGGGAAAGCTTGTTTCCGGATTTAAAACCTTTAATAATTTTAAATGTAGGGAAAGTGGGTTCGGACATAGAACCTTCACGCCTTTTGACTAGATGAAGATCAAGACGGTATCTAACTGGCAGATGTATAGATAGACGTATCATTTAACTCCGCTTACGCCGGAGCTACGATCCTGCCAGCCACCTTGGAAGATGATTACAGGCGCCTTGAAAAATTAATCTCAAGATCTGATAGTTGGGGTTAGCCAACAAAAAACTCGCATAATTTGCGAGTTATCGCAATATTATAACTTGTGAAATTGGCAAAAGCAAATTTTTGAAGATTTGTCGTTTAACTTCTGAGGCCGGAAGGGGAATCGAACCCCTGCATCGCGGTTTTGCAGACCGCAGCGTTTCCACTTCGCCATCCGGCCGAAAGTAAAGTTATTTTAACTCAAAGCCACGCAAAACAAAACCCACCGAAATAAATACCGAGAAGGTTGCCTATAGTGATTAATTACTATTAGCACTCATGGCATGATAGCGCTAATTATTAAATTAATAGGGGAGAGTAAAAATGTCAAGTCCTTTGCATTAACTTAATTTATATTTTTAGGCGTTCGTGATAAACTACGCTTTAAAATGAAAAAGTTAATAATTGCAACAATTGGAATATTGGGTCTGGCTGCACTTGTTGGTGCCATTTTTCTATTTGTTAAACTGCTTCGGCCGAAAGTTTCCGGACTTGCGATTGAATCAACCCCATCCTCGACAGTCTTTATAAATGGCCAAAAGGTCGGTAACACCCCCTTTAGAAGTAAGGACTTAACGCCTAGCGAGATCTCGGTACGGTTAATTCCCGTTGACTCTCAAACTACTTTTACCCCGTTTGATACAAAGCTGAATTTAGCCGCCGGGATAGAAACCGTTCTAAGGCACGAATTTGCACAAAACGAAGAATCCTCAAGCACGGAGCTTTTATCGTTTGAAAAAATAAATGATAAGGATACATCAATTGAGCTGGTTTCTATGCCAACAGGTGCCCAAGTCATAATTGACGAAGGCACACGGGGCTTTACTCCGTATAAATCAACAAGTTTGTCGTCGGCTGAACATACCGCTATTGTGAGTTTGGAAGGTTATGTTACCAAAGAAGTGCGTTTCAGAACCCATCAGGGATTCAAATTAATTATTTATTTGGGTCTTAAAAAGGACGATAAAATTATTGTTGCCTTGCCAACACCAACATTGGAGCTATCAACATATGTTGAAATCCTCCCTACCTCTACTGGATTTTTGAGAGTCAGAAACGAACCCTCGACAGTTGCTGCTGAAGTGGCTCAAATTAAACCAGGTGATACATTTAAACTAATAGATAAAAACACTGAAACAGGCTGGTATAAAATTGAGTACGATGAAGGTTTGTATGGGTGGGTGTCAAATCAATACGCTAAAATTGTTTCTGATGTAACCGCCTCCCCCACAACAAATGCGAAATTAACTCCCACAACCTCACCAACCCCCGAAAATTAAAATATTGCTACCCCGCCGTAAAATATATAAACAACTATTACTACCCACATTCCGATTGCGACAGTCAAAAACGGATCCGTAAGTAGAAGCTTTTCCGGACGCTCTGACTTTCCCTGGAAAATAAGATGCTCGTACCTCATGATCCCAAAAATAACAATCGGAATAGTTACCATAAGAAGCTTGTTAATGGTTGTTGTTCTCGAGACTTCCGCAAGCATTAGCCAAACAGGAAGGCTTGCTCTTGGTGACTCAAAGAAAGTAAACAGTGCCCAGCTCATCCAAGCCGCGTTTCCAAACATTGTTACATAAGAGTTCAGAAGCTCCTTTTTATATTTTGTAAGACTTTTTCTGGTAACATTAGTGTTATCTAAGATATTTAACTCGGACCTTCGCTTTCCTGATGCCAAGAAAAGCGCAACTGACACTACGCAAAGTAAGAACCAAACTGAAAGATGTGCATTTATTAGAAATGCTCCTGCATAAACCCTCATGATAAATCCCGAAGCAATGATAAGAATGTCGATAACAGGAATATTTTTTAAATATAAACTGTAAAGAATTTGAGTAATTAGATACGAAAGTGTGATTATATAAAATATGAAATTTAGGTTATACGAAATATATAGTGAAAATAAAGCCAATACCGCGGCTGCCCCAAAAGCAATGACAATCGGAAGCTCCCCCGATGCAATTGGTCTTTTTCGCTTAACAGGATGGAGTCTGTCTAGTTTGGCGTCGAAAATGTCATTAAAAATGTATGTTGCTGAGGTAGTTAAATTAAAAGACAAAAAAGCAATGATGACTTCGTTAAAAAGTGCTTTTTCGAGTAGCATCCCCGAAAAAACAATAGCTGCAAAAAGAGATAAATTTTTTACCCAATGAACAGGTCTTGCGGCTCGTATAAGGGCTAAAGATATATTAATCATAATTACAAATTATTTTTTTGGTTTATGGGTTAACCACAAAAGCATCGCTCCGACTATCAGGACTATCCCTATTATTGTATAGAACTTAAACGAAGTGTTCAAATTAAGGGCGATTATTCCCAGTGTTAGCGAAAAACCCCAATAAATAAACGACACCTGCTTTTTGGAATAACCGGCTGCCAGAAGTTTGTGATGTAAATGCCCGGTATCTCCCCAGAGCGGTGATTTACCACTTAATATTCTGCGTGTAATTGTGTAGCCGGTATCAACAATTGGTATTCCCAGTACAACCAAAAGCGTTCCCACTTTAGTAGTTGTAAGTATCGACAGTACTGCAAGCAAAAATCCGGCCAGCGTACTTCCCGAAAAGCCAGGCATGATTTTTTGTGGGAAAAAATGCCAAGGTAGAAACCCCAAAAAAGACCCTGCAACAATTAATGACAAAATGAGTACCGGCCATTCAGTAATGTCCGCTGAATACTTAAACGATAAAATTGCGATTACCAAGGAAGATATTATTACAACGCCAGACAGTTGTCCGTCAACGCCCTTGGCTCCCATATTAAGTATATTCATAAGCCCAACTATCCAAAAAAGAGCAAACATATCCGACAAAAGCCAGATACTTCTTGTTTCACCTAAGAGATTAAATGTAATTTGCGGGAGAGAAAGGTCTATACTTCCGCCTAATGGGTTATTTATAAAAGCAATACCGATTCCCGATGCTATAGGAAGTGCAGCGGCAAAAAATTGAATTATTAATCGCAGATAAGGGTTTAAGTTGTATCTATCATCCAAAAGACCTGTTATTACCAATTTTTTTTGGGGTCGTCGATCAACTTATATTTGTGAGCAACCTTTATAACAACGGGTGTAATAATATATGCGGCTAGGGCAGAAAAAAGAAGCGGAAGCACTAATTTAAAAAACCCGTTCATTAAAATTTGAATTTAAAAACTTCCCACCAAAAGTAATATTTTTACAGTAGTTATAAAAACCAATAAACTTACAGCAAACGAAGACAGAATTAAAGACCTTTTTATGAAGTTGTTAGAAATAATTGTTGATAAGAGAGTGTTAATAAGTATAATTAGTAATCCTAATCCTGCCGGTATAGTAAGAAATAAAGGATTTACCAGTTGGTTTTCACCTTCAGCTAAACCATAAAACAAAGGTATAACAGGAGGAAGATTGTTTCTAAAGATAATCGGGATTGAAATGGCAGAAATAGAAAATAAAACGCTCGCCGCTAAA
>LBVN01000019.1 GCA_000993115.1 Candidatus Woesebacteria bacterium GW2011_GWB1_38_8b | reverse complement strand
GCTAAACCATAAAACAAAGGTATAACAGGAGGAAGATTGTTTCTAAAGATAATCGGGATTGAAATGGCAGAAATAGAAAATAAAACGCTCGCCGCTAAAAATTTTTTCGATACAATTTTTGAGGCAACAACAGTCGAATTAAAACCATTGCTGCCAGTTTTCTTTTTGTTTTTCATTAAAAAACCTGTGCTCAATTATATCATTTAACCGTCAGAATACTTTAACCTAAGTTTTTTTTGAGTTTAGAAGAATCCTTAACTTAGGATTTAGAAGCCGCCATATATTTGTGTTACTTATTTGCTCGGCTAATCCGTAATTTTTCGTGATAAAGGAGATTAGCTGTGACGGTGGATTTGAGTTAGGTAGTATTACTATAAATTCGGGTTTGTTGGCGTTTAGTTTATCAATTAATTCACTGTCGCTGGAGAAATCTCTAATATGATAATCCGCGACGTATTTGATTGGAGGCAGTCTTTTTGTTTGGGCATAAATAGTTGAAGTGTCTCCCCAGACAAAGATTTTATCTGTAGGTTTTGTCGAAGAAATTAGAAATTCAGAAACCTGGTAGTTAATTGGAATTTGATCTCCGAATGTTTTTAAATAATCGGGTTTATTGATTTTTCCCAAACTTAAATTTATAAAGCGCTCGTAGTAAACAGTTGTGGAGTAGTGCCAAAAATGATAATAAACAGGTACAAAAAACGATAGTGAAAGTGGAAGAAGAACCAAAACCTGCTCATAATTCGATATACCTATAAGCATTGAAACAAGGATGGAAATTGAAGGTACGGCTTGTAATAAATAGTGCGGGTAAGGACGCTCGGATAAAGTGACGGCAAATAGCGCGAATAAAAGCCAGACAGAAGCAAGCGCAAACTGTTTTGAGTAAAGCTTTCGTTTTAGGAAAATAAAGAGTGAAATTGAAAACACAATTAACCCCCGGATTAAAAGCGGCGCATTTTTTTCCAAGAAAGGTTTTTGCACATCTCCTGGCCTCCAACTTGATACATAACCGAAGTTTTGTGCAAAAGCTGCTATAAAATACTGCTTTAACGCACCCTGAAAAAAGTACCAGATAAACGTCAGAAGGATAGGCAGAAGAAATCCGGAAGACAGCACGATTGTCTTTTTGGCAAGTTTTATGATCTCGGATTTATCAAAACTCTTGATGCCTATTAACCAATAAAAAATTACAACCGGAACCTCAAACGCAGCCGGAATTTTAAAAAGAGTGGCAATGGAAAAAAGTACACCCGACAGAAAAACGGACTTCAGGCTTTTTTTTGTAAGTATCAGGTAAAAGGCGACAATTGTCGGTCCTATCATGAAGTTTTCGGCGTTGGCGATATTTCCTTCCAAAAGAGGAATTGTTGTGAGGACTGCAAAGACTGCTACTGAAAAAAAATGTAAACGTTGATTTTTTGGAAAAAGGGCACCTACAAGCTTCCAAAACGCAGTTATTGTAGCAAGACTCCAAACGGCCAAAATTGCCTTAAACCAAAATAAATTTCCGGCTATTGCCGCAGTTATATATAAAAGCGGGGGTTTATTGTCGTGAAGTCCTGAATAAAGAGGAATTCCTTGACGAACACCTTGACCAAGAGTCAGATAAATCATTTCGTCACCGTACGAGTATGGTTCAAAAAAAGAAGGAATCCTAAGAATTAATACGACCAATAAAATAATTGTTAACCAAATTGGTAGATTATATTTGGAAAGTTTATTTTTCATTCCTCCCTAATAGTATATATTTAAGCCCATTAAATTCCTTAACTTCATTTTGGATAAAATTGGGGAGTTTGACCTCTTCCGTATTTCCGCTGGTGACTACACCAACGGTATTTGCGTCTTCTGGTATATCGCGTACGACATCATTTTTATCCATTAAAGCGGTTCCGACAAAGTAAGGCAAATCTCCCCCACCGGAAGAATAAATAGGGGCGGGAATATTGTAGTATTTTGTTTCCCAAAGATGATGCGAGCCGTTTGAATTCCAGTTGATTAAATAATCTCTTTTTTCGGAAACACTTTTTACATATTCGGAATACTCACGGAAAGGAAGTTTAGCCGGATGAATGAAATAGTTGTAATCAATTATGGAAAATGTAATCAAAACCAAAAAAATTGTGATGTATGAAGCAACTCCTCTTTTGCAAGTTGCCAGAAGAAGCATTGCGGCTGGGATTGTGTAGAGTAAATAGCGGTTATAAAAAACCGATGTGAATTTTTGGGATATTAGGTATGTAACGATAATTGGTATCAAAAACCAGCTTAAGAAAAAAAGCGTATTTTTGATGTTTTTCATCCAGTTGCGAAGAAGAAGTGTTACAAATGTAAAAATAAGCGCTAGTTTGTAAATCGGGATATCGATAAGCGGTATGGTGATGTTTGATTTTATTCCTTCCGCAAGATAATCAAAAATTAAATGTATTAAGTCTCCCGAATTTGGTTTTCCCAGCCAAAACCCTCCCTTAACCATGGAAATCTGCAAATATAGAGGATATACCCAAGGTAAATACCCCAGTCCTACAATTACAAAATACTTAAACATTTTCTTGGCAATTAATTTTTCTCCGAAAAAGAATTCATGTAGAAACCAAATTCCCTGAACGAAAAGAATAAACATTGCAAAATGGTGTGAATAGAGAGCCCAAAGTGTAAAAAAGACATAAAGCTTCCATCGCCGCCTAAGGAAAAAATACATTGACCCGGCAACGCCAAAACTCATTATCGAATACATCCGACCCTCGAAAGCGTAAATAAAGAAAAAAGGATTCAGAAATATCAAAAGCGAAGCTAAAACTGCGGTTTTTTTATTAAATAAATGAGCTGCTATTTTATAAGTGAAAAATACGGTTCCCAGAAAGAATAAAAATGCGAGGCCTCGGATGTAAACTTCATTTGTTCCGAAGATTTTAAAAACCAGGTATTCAC
Organism: Candidatus Woesebacteria bacterium GW2011_GWB1_38_8b; assembly: GCA_000993115.1. Lineage (GTDB taxonomy): Bacteria > Patescibacteriota > Microgenomatia > UBA8517 > UBA8517 > GWC1-37-12b. The sequence goes on along the minus strand of LBVN01000019.1, from coordinate 29,971 downwards.
AGATGTTCCAAAGTGGAGGACTTGTGTCCCGGATAATTATTTTTATAATATCAGGGAGAGGTTTCATCGAAAGAATCGCAGAAAACCCTTCATCCCCCCAAAGGCTTTGATTAAATACAGTCTCCATAAGGCAGGTTGATTTTAGTTTAGCAGAAATTATGATAAATTAGAGCCATGAAGCTTAAGATAGTATTAGCGATGGCAATCTTTCTTTTAGCGCTTATTGGTATCAGGTTTTTGCTGGGTGGAAACGAAGATACTTGGATTTGTGAAAATGGAGGCTGGGTAAAGCACGGTAGCCCCAACTCCCCGATGCCCACCGACCCGTGCGGACAATAATATCTAATAATTTGATTTTAAGAGTATAATTGGTTATGGGCAGAAAAATATCAGATCCTCTGGTCAAACGAGGATTTATTCAGGCTTTAGGTATTACGCTGTACTGTTCATCCATCGGTTCGTTTATCTGGACGATGAATAAAATATTTCCTAAAGACCCTAATTATTTCGGTCCGGTTGCGTTTCTTCTTTTGTTTTCTTTCTCCGCGCTTGTTTGTGCTTTAATTGTTTTTTACAAACCATACAGGTTGTTTTTTGACGATAAGAAAAAAGACGCAATTGATTTGGTGTTATTTACAACCGGCTGGCTGTTCGTGTTTCTGGTAACAGTTTTTATATTTGCTTTTGCTTTCCCTAAGTCATAAACACTCCTCAAAATTTGAGTAGAAAAAACACATCGTTTGCAAAATAATTTGCAAATCATCCAAACAAATTATTACGGATTAATTTTATTAATTCCGCTATACTTTTTGACATGGGAAAAATTGCTATAAAGTTTAAAAAAACCGGATTAGTGATTTTATTTTTTATAGGAATTTTAATAACAACACTCTCTATTTATGGTATAGGAGCTAACAAACTTACTTCAGAAATTCCTAAAATTAAAAAACTTGGATTCGTTGTTAGTCCGACCACCACACCATTTCTTTTTTCGGAGATGACAATACCAGCAATGCGAAGCAGGGGTTATGATTCAAAATTAAACGAGCTCTCAAAATATTCTGAAAACAGCTCATACACATCCTATCTCACGAGTTATGGTTCAGACGGATTTAAAATTAATGGATTATTAACAATTCCTAAAGGAAATAAACCGGCAAACGGTTATCCGGCAGTTGTTTTTGTTCACGGCTATATAGCTCCGACGATTTATAAAACCACCGAAAGATACGGTGATTATGTGAATTATCTTGCAAGAAATGGTTTTGTTGTTTTTAAAATTGATCTGCGTGGGCATGGAGATTCGGAAGGTGATGCTTCTGGAGCTTATTACTCGGCAGACTATGTTGTTGATACGCTAAACGCATACTCGGCGCTTCAAAATTTTGATGTTGTAAATCCAAAGACAATCGGTTTGTGGGGACATTCAATGTCCGGAAATGTGGTCTTTCGTGCCTTCACCGTTAAACCTGAAATTCCTGCTGTTGTGATTTGGGCAGGGTCTGGATATTCGTATACCGATTTGCAGGAATACAGAATCAGCGATAATTCTTATAGACCACCACTGCAAAATACCCAAAGGGCTAGAAAAAGACAGCTTCTAAGAGACGCACATGGCGATTTTAATTCCAATAGCGAATTTTGGAAACAAGTAGTGCCAACAAATTATGTAAACGACCTAAAGGGAGCAATTCAATTAAATCATGCAATAAACGACAATGTGGTAAGTATTGAATACAGCAGAAATCTAGAAAAAATTTTAGGCACAACGAATATATTTCATGAGTTAAACGAGTACCCGTCGGGAGGACACAATATTACAGGACCTTATTTTGTTACGGCTATGCAAAACACGGTGAATTTTTACAAGAAATACTTGGGAAGCTGACCAAGAACTGTTAAACACAAACCGTGATAGAATCAGTCAATGGATTTCGTTGATAGGAAATTATCTAAAAAGGAAATATCGGGTTTTCAAAATGAATATGGTGATTATGTAAAGTTGACGATTGATGTTGAGAAAGGTTGGGTGATGGTGGGATGTATTTTGCATGCGGACGGTGAGAAAATTCTTTTAGAAAAAGGAAGCAGACAAAATGATATTTGGGGTGGGGGAATTAATTTATTAGATAAGTTGGTTGATACGACTGCGGTTTTAAACATAAGACCTAATTTAAAAAATGATAACTTGGAAATTTTAGATCAAGGTATTCGTGAGAAATTTATAAAAATTGTTAAAGACTATTTTAATGCATTATGGTCCTGAATAAACATGACTTAATTTCAGATGGGATAGTCGATCTTTATCGTGCGGCGTTTTATCTGGCAAAAGGATCGAAAGAAATAGGACTTTCGTTTTTTAAAAAAGCTAAGGAAAAACTAGGAGACAAGATGTCTTTAGATATCCGTAGTATTATATTTAAAGATAATAAAGACGATTTGTTACGGGCAGAAAAGGTTCTGGATGAGTATAAAAGACTGAAAAACATAATATGAAATTTGGACATGTAGCAATTAGGGTTAAAGATATAGGAAATATTTTGGATTTCTATTGCAAAGGACTTGGGTTGCAGGAAGCTTTTAGGATAAACAATGATGACGGTAGCTTGCGAATAGTTTATCTTCATATTTCAGAGGGACAATATCTTGAGATCTGTTTAGGAGGTGAAGACAGACCTGCTTTTGATGACCAAAAAAGTTTGGGAGTAAGACATGTTTGTTTTACTGTTGACGATTTAGCGAAATTAAAAATTGATGCAGAAAAAAGAGGCGTGGTTTTTGATTCCGATATTCTAGACACAAGAGATCATAATAAATATGTTTGGCTTTTTGATCCTGAAGGAAATAAGTTAGAAATAGTTCAGACCATGCCGGACTCGCCTCATAAAAAGTTTGAGGAGTCTTTAGAATAATTTGTCTTCAAAGTAGCTTAAGGTTTCCTAATATCTATTGACACGGTATATACTACGTATATAATAAGTATATATGAATACAGCGGTTATAAATATCAAAACCAATGCGAAAGTAAAAAGCCAGGCGCAGAAAATTGCTTCTGATTTGGGTTTCAGCTTGAGTTCACTTATCAATGGCTATCTTAATCAGTTGATTAAAACTAAAACTATTCACTTTTCTTTGACTGAAGAAATCCCAGTGAATATATGATTCAGGCTCTTAAGGAATCTGAAGAGGACAGAAAAGCAGGTAGAGTTTCCCCTTCCTTTGATAACGTTAAAGATGCGATTGATTGGCTTAATAATCCCAAGAGAAGGTATTTAAATGAAAGTTAAATTTTCTAAGAAATTTGGGAAAAATTATGATAAAGCTCCCTTCAAAATAAGAAAAGCTTTTGATTCAAGACTTGAGCAGTTATTAGTTGATAAATTTTATCCATCGCTTAACAACCATGCATTGACAGGAAAATATAAAGGATTTAGAAGCATAAACATAACAGGAGATTGGAGAGCTGTTTTTAGAGAATTAAAAAGTGGAGAAATTGTTTATTTTGATTTATTGGGCACACACAGCAAACTTTATAAATAATTTGTCTTCAAAGTGAAAAGACAGTAGAATACAATCGATGTCAGTAGAAATTACCTATTTTGTCCATGGGACTACAACCGATAACGAAGAGGAAATCTCTTCAGGATGGAAAGATGTCGGACTTTCTGATCTGGGAAAGAAACAGTCTCTTGAACTTATACAACAAATTCGTGATAAAAAATTTGATGTGGTGTTTTGTTCTGACCTAAAAAGAGCGGTTGATTCGGCTAAACTTACTTTTGGAGACAGTGTAAAAATTGTAGAAGACTCAAGACTTCGCGAGTGCAATTATGGAGATCTTAACGGAAAGCCATCCGAAATTGTAGAGCCTCTTCAGGAAAAAAATGTAACAAACAAGTTTCCTAACGGTGAAAGCTATGAAGACGTAAAGGCAAGAATTGCTGATTTCTTGGGTTTTCTAAGGCAAAATTATGAAGGTAAATATGTAGCTATAGTTGCCCATAAAGCACCACAACTTGCACTGGATGTTTTACTAGGAGGAAAAACTTGGGAGCAGGCATTTGCGGAAGATTGGAGAAAAAAGCATGCTTGGCAACCAGGATGGGATTACACAATTGAATAATTTGTCTTCAAAGTAGCTTCAGAGTAGAATTAAGGATATGAAGCTAAAAGTTGCGGTTTTGCAATATGAGGTTCCTGAAGAATCTGATGCTTCTTTTAAAAAACTTGATGAGTTGGTTTCTCAAGCTACATGGGCTAATGCAAAATTGGTCGTTGCACCTGAAACCGCTGTTGGAGACGTTGGAGAATTAAAAGAAAAAGACGTAAATTATTTGCCAAGATTGGTTGAAATTGCGAAAAAAAATAAAATATTTCTTTCGACAAGTTTTTATACAAAAGACAAGGGCAAATTTTTTAATCAGGGTCATATTATTTCCCCTGAGGGTAAATCAGTTGTGTCGCATAGAAAAATTTATCCAGCCAAACCTGAAGTTGAAAACATTGGTATAGTTTCGGGAGAGACTTTGGAAATCAAAAACACCGAAATAGGCAAATTGGGGATGCTAATTTGTAAAGATGGCTTTAATAAATATTCCCACTTTTTGTATGACAAATTTAACACGTTGGGGGCTGAAATAATTTGTATACCAACTTGGTCTATTGGCTGGAAAGAAATTAATACTCAAGAATATGTAAAGGCGTTATTTGTTTACGGTGCTTTTACAAGTCGTGCATATGTTTTAATGTCAGGTAATTTAAATAAATCGTTCAACTCCTATGGAAGATCACTGATTGTGAGCCCAATTAGAGGGGTGTTGAAAGAAGCTAGCACTGATCGAAAGGAAATACTTTATGAGGAACTAGACTTAGATGAAGTTAAAAAAGCAAGGGAATTTGACACATGGTGGCAACCAAAAAAGAGAGTTGAAATAAAATAATTTGTCTTCAAAGTAGCCAGTCTTGGTTTCTGTTATAATTTCCCAATGATTAAATTTGTATTGCATGGAGGTGATTTTGGGGATAAAAACTCTGACAATATCGGATTTTATAAAGAGATGACTTCAGGTAGAAACAAGCCTATCAACTTTCTGATTAATTGTTTTTCCTGTGACGAGAATAGAGTGTTGGACAAATTTCAAAGACACTCCGCTTTATTTAAAAAATACTGCGCGGGTAAAACTATTGTTTTCAAATTAGCGGATGAAGACAAGTTTATTAAACAACTTAAATGGGCTGATGTTGTATTTTTCGAAGGAGGTGGCTCAACGGAAAAACTTGTAGAAAAATTGTCGAAATACGATAATTTTGATAAGTTATTGGAAAATAAAGTTGTTGGTGGCTCATCGGCTGGGGCCAATTGTCTCTCTAAGTATTTTTATGGAAACATGAGTCAAAAAATCGGGAAGGGATTGGGAATATTAAACATTAAGACTTTCTGCCATTATGTTTCTGGTGATTACAAAATTACCCAAGAACTTTCGGAATATAAAGAAAAAATTCCTCTTTTAATTCTTCCAAATTACAAACGGGTCGTTATTTACAGTTAGCTTGTTGTTAAAGTTGGTTGAGAGTAAAATCCATTATATGAAAAAAGCTGTATCTGCGGGTGGGGTTGTAGTTAAAAACGAAGGTGGACAAATAAAAATTCTATTAATAACTTTTCCACAAGGTGGTTTGTCATTTCCAAAAGGTCATGTTTGTGAAGGAGAAAGCCATGAAGAAGCGGCAATAAGAGAAGTGCGGGAAGAAACAGGACTAACTGATTTACATGTTATTAAAAAACTTGGTATTGTTACTAGACCTAGTATTGAAAGGGACGGGATAAAGGTTTTAAAAGATATTCACCTTTATTTGCTTAAAAGTGAATCTTACAAACACCACGGTGCAGAGGAGGTGTACGGTTGGTATACAATTGAGGAGGCGCTTTCTCTTATAGGCCCCCAACAAGAGGTTAATTTTCTGAAGGAAAATTTAGAGTATTTATTGTTAAATGTTTCAGGCGAATAACTATTACGGTATAATTTAATTTGTCTTCAAAGTAGCTTCAGAGTCCTTCGATAAAACTCAGGATCGTGATAAAATTGGTTTGTGAAAAACTTTGATTTTTTAAAAAAATATCAAGCTCTCCAAAATGATATTATGTCCGATAGGTTAATCGATTTGGGATTTGCTCAATTAACATATTCGGAGGGCGATAGTTCTTCGATTTGGAACAACGCATTGACGAATATTATTCTTGATTCAGAACAAATTAAATTAATTGAAAATGCTTTTAATAAATTGGATAGAAAACCAACCATATACTTTGAAAATTCGAAAATTTTGTTTCCACTTAAAAAATCCCTTGATAAACTAGGTTATAAATTTTCGTTCGAGGATGCGTGGCAATTCTGGAAAACCAACAAAATCGACGGCAAGTATTTTGATTTTGTAAAACAAATAGAAAACGAAAAGGATCTGGAAATATTTTTGGACACTTTTAACGCTTGTTACAAGAAAGATGATCCGCAAAACCCTTATGGTGAATTGGGGGATTACTTGAATGTAGCAAGAAAAGTGTGGTCTAAATACAAAAGAACTAATAGGCTGCAGTATTTTGTAGTATTTAAAGGTTCAGAGCCAGTTGCTGTTTCTACACTGACTAATTTTGAAAACATTGGTTATATTTCGAACGTAGGTTCTTTAGAAAAAGTACGAGGCGAAGGTTTTGGGAAAGCTGCGACTTTATTTTGTGTTCAGGAATCAATAAAAAACGGAAACGATATACACTGCTTAGCAACGGAAGAAGGACATTATCCGAATGAGTTTTATAAAAGAATAGGGTTTGAATCTAGGTTTAATGCAATCGGAATGAGCAAGTATTAAGTTTGGAAAGAATGAAAAGATTGTTTTTGGCCGCAGAATCTAAAATTTTCACCCAAATATAAAGGGGTTTTGTCACTGGTGTTTCTCGCTTTTAATCTACTTTATTTAAGTATAAAAATTAAAAACCATAACGGCATAGCCACGAGAACACTTACTCCAAAAAAATCTACCCTATTTGTTTTTAGGGCATAAAAGCTACCTGATATTCCGAGCAAATCCAACGGATATGTGACGATGTCGCAATAAGGTCTACACCAATAGTGTGGTCTGTGAAGAATGTCTGTAAAGACGTTGTCTAAATTGAATTGTTGTAAAACATCTCTGACAAAATGGTAAAGCGAAAAAATTAAAATTAAAGCAAAGAGATAGCGTATGGATTTTGTCATGTTACTTGTTTAATAAATAAGGAATGAGAGTTGGTGGAATTGGGCGGCAGCTGCAGAATTTTTTATGTTCTTTGTGTCAAGCAATTCGTTGTTCGAGCGTTGGGTTTTTTGGCATTTTATTTTTCAAGTGCCATGCCATTGCAGGTTTTTTATTCGACATAGATCCATAAACATGAATTTTATTTTTATATGCCATTTTCCCTTCTGCTGTAACTTTTCCCTGTTTTAACAACTCTTTGTATCTTATGAAATTTTTCTCCGACCATCTACTTTTGGAAGACCTTGGAGTAAAACGCAGAGCAAACCTTACACTGTCAAGACTTTTTTCAATTCCGTCAATCCAGCCAAAACACAAAGCTCCATCTAATATGTTCTGGTAAGTTAATACTTGTTTACCTGAAGATTTTTTGTAAAAAATAATCCAGATTTCTTTTTGAGTTTTATGATTTTTCTCAAGCCAGTTTCTCCACTCTTTTTGGTTTTTTGGCTCAAAAGTTTGGGAAATTTGCATAGGTGATGCATAATTATACTATTATGGTAATTCTTAAAAGCAAGCTAACACCGGTATTTATAATTGTTGCGGCATTTTTGCTGTCGATTTGTTTTTACAATCTTCTTCCGCAAAGAATTGTGTCTCATTGGGGACTTTACGGGGAACCAAATGGCATGTCGGATAAGTCCATAGCCCTTTTTATGATGCCGATTATTGGAACTTTCATGTATATTTTATTTCTATTTATTCCAAAGCTCGACCCTTTGAAGAAAAACATAAAATCCTTTGAAGGGCAATTTAATATTTTTATAAACGGAATTTTATTTTTTCTTTTTTACATTCACACACTTATGATTGTCTGGAACACCGGCTATCAGTTTAATTTTATTTTATTTTTAACTCCTGCTTTTTCGCTTTTGACGTATTCGATTGGAATTCTTCTGGAAAAAGCAAAAAGAAATTGGTTTATAGGAATTCGAACTCCATGGACTTTGTCGAGTGATAAAGTTTGGGATAAGACTCATAAACTGGGAAGTAAGCTTTATAAATATGCAGCAGTTTTTCCGCTTCTCGGAATTGTTTTTCAAAATTATGCATTCTATCTGACAATATTTTCGTTGGTTGGGGTATCACTTTACTTGGTTGTTTATTCTTATTTAGAGTTTAAGAAAGAGTAACCTACTTTAGGTATTTGGAATAATTTTCTTTCATCTTTTTAATCTTCGGATCAATTACAAGTTTACAATAAGGTGCGTTTGGGTTTTTCGAATAATAATCTTTATGATAATTTTCTGCTTCATAGAAATTTTTGAACTCTAAGATTTCGGTTGCAATAGGTGCGTCATAATCTTTTTGCAACTCTTGTTTTAGTTTTTCTGCAACCTCTTTTTGGCCGTCATTGTGATAGAAAACCTTTGACAGATACTGCGTGCCAATATCCGCTCCCTGGCCGTCTTTTTGCGTCAGGTTGTGGGTTTTGAAAAATACGTAAAGCAAGTCTTCATAGGAAATTTTTTCAGGGTCAAACTTTATTTGAATTGCTTCAAAGTGGCCGGTATTACCAGCTGAAACCTGTTCGTAAGTTGGATTTTCCAACTCTCCTCCGGAGTATCCGGGGACAACTGAAATTACACCCCGAAGTCTTTTGAAAATTGCCTCTGTGCACCAAAAACATCCGTTGGCAAACGTTGTGGTGTCCATTTGCTTTATAATACACAAGTTTAAGAGGGGTGTGTTACAAATTCAATTAAATCGAGAACTATTATAAAGGACTGAACCCCTTTTTTAATAAATTTGCTACTGGGACAAAAAGATTTTTTGGAAATTTTCCCCACTCGAACCACTTTAACTCCTCAATTTTGTCTGACTCCCTGATTTGAATTTTTTTTTGTTATATTTTGTGAGCACAAATATTGTTATATAGTGTTTTTTTTCTTTTCTAAAAAGATCGTTTGTAAATGCAACCGATTTTGTCTTTATTATTCTAAGTCCGATTTCCTCGAACACTTCTCTTTTTGCACATTCTTCCGGAGTTTCTCCAAACTCTAAATGACCGCCAACAAAAGCCCATGTTCCGTCACCGTGCGCATTTTTCCTTTTTAAAAGAAGAACCCTGTTGTCATTTAGTATAATTACTCCGACACCAACTTTGGGATGATTGTCCATTTCAATGCAATTATACCTCAAGCTTATTTAGATTTTTTGCTAGAAATAGTAAAATAAACAAAATGAAATGCCCTAAATGCAAAAAGGAAATGGTTTTAAAGTCAAAGGATTTTAGTTTTAACGATAAGCCTTATAAAAAATACGTTAGGAAAAATTACTGGTGCGAAAGTGACGATATTTGGATTAGACTAGAAACGCCTGCAAATAATAATGGTAGAAATCGAATTTAGCAATCGGAAAATTGTAACAAGAGCGCTTGTTAAAGATATAGACGGCCGAGTTTTATTAGGAAAACGAGCACGCGGTGTTGCGACGGGAGAATGGGCGTTGGTTGGGGGTAAACCGGATTCAAGAGAAACACTTGAGGAAACAATAGTAAGAGAAGTAAGAGAAGAGCTTGGAGTTAAGTTTATACCTAGAAGGATGTGGGGAAGTGAGATTGATAAAACTTCAGTTACTGGGCAAAGTTGGGATGTTTATTATTTTGAAGGAGAAATAGAAGGAGCAATGAACCTGAACGAGCATGAAATTACAGACGTTGCTTTTATAGGAATAGACGAAATTGAAAATTACAAAATAGCTTTTGATCATGTAGAAATCATAAATAAATTTTTAACAGGTGGCAAAATTAATAATAAGTGAAACGAGATTTGTATAAGTGTGGCGTTAAAGCTCCAACGACAAAACAAAAACAGATGATTATTAAGGACAAAACGTTTAAAGAGGATGAGGTAATAAGTAGGGATTTTGAAGGCGCCACTTTTGTTAAATGTAAATTTACAAATCTAAACTTTCACTTCACAAATTTTACAAATTGCATTTTTAAAGTTTGTGACTTTTCGGGGTCTACTTTTGACATAACCAATTTTACGAAATGCTTTTTCCCAGAGAGCAAACTCAGCAGTTTAGACTTCGGAAGCTGTGATATTAAAGACTGTAATTTTTCAGGTGCTGTAATAAATAATTCTATATTTCAAAAAATGACAGGTGCGAAAAATGAAAAAAAGCTTTTCAATTTGACTGGAAGTAATTTTGAAAATACGGATTTAATGGGAACAGTGTTCTCGTTTTGCAACTTGGAGAAAGTCGTATTTAAGGATTCTGTATTGGTTGGATGCGTTTTTGAAAAGTGTAATTTGAAGGAGACAGATTTTAGTTCTGCAAACATCGAGAGTGTAAATTTTGAAAACTCAAAAATTGATAAAACAATTTTGGATATTGAAGGGTTTATAAAATTCGGAAATTCAAAAGGGTTTGTATTGTCAAAATAAGTTAAACCTTCTCAGTAACTTTATACTGAATATATTTTCCAAGCATCAGGCGGGTATGTGCATCAATTCCCGGAAGTGCGGTAAACAAAAATCCGGCAATTGGCATGAGTACAAATTCAAGCGGTGTTAAAAGGGCACGCCAAAGGGGGTATTCTTTCGGTCTTGCGGGTTTATAAATTTTATCAAGGACAAGCATCACAAGAAGAAAGACCAATGCGATGGTTAGAATCGCTGAGGACAATTTGGGAACTGTGTAGCCGAGGGTTGTCCTTGCAAAGCGGGGATTTAGAATTGACGGAAGGGTAAGTCCGATTGTGATAACAAAAAAATGAACCGGCCAAAGAAAATGTGATTGGATTAAAAACAAAACCCTCATGGTTTTTTCCCAGAAAGGAATTTTGTCGTTTAGAAAAAAGTCGCGGATAATCCACGGATCATCAGAAACTCCCCATGCCCAGCGCTTCTTTTGATTATATTCATTTTTCAGAGTTTTAATAAAAGACGGTCCCTCAGCGGCGTCTGCATAAAGAGGGAGATAGATTGGTTCAACTTCGACACCCCCGTTTTTGGCGTAATAAGATTTGAAAAATATTCCCCAATCTTCGGGAATTTTATCGGCGTCCCAATAACCGACTTCGTCCAGAAGCTTAAGCGACAGGGAATAATTTGCAGTATTAATTAATTTATCTTTGCGGGGGAGTTGAGACAAATTCCAGATGGACCCTAAAGTATTTGGTACGCGGGTAAGGGCGGGAAGTTTCCAGATGTTGTTGTAAAACATAATTGCTGCCTGCCAGAAACACAAATATCTTTTTGGATTATCAAGAAAAAGATAAGTAAGGGCTGCGAAATGGTTAGGGTGAAATTTATGGTCAGCGTCACAGGAGGTTACTGTAAAATAATTAATATCCATTTTACGCTTATCGATTAATTCTTTCTTCGCCCAAATTGCGGCAAACCTTTCGTTTGAAGATTTACCCGGAATTTCACCCGGGACTATTTCGTGAACCGTAATAAAAAAATCAGCAAAAATTTTGCCGTACTTTTTTTCTAATATTTTTATCTTTTCGTTTCTATCCTCCTCTGGTTCTTTTTTCTCCATTGCTAAAACAATATGCAGTTGATCTTTCGGAAGAGTTTGGTCAGCCAATGCTGTCAGCGTCCGTTCAAGTATGTGAAGAGGTTCTTTGTAGGTAGTAATTAGTATTAAATGGTTTACTTTTTTCCAGTCGGGGAAAGATTTTAAATCCCCCACCCAATCAAAAATCATTGCCGATTGAACCCGAAAATGTGAGACGGTTGCTGAAATTGCAATTTGGAAGGATTGATAAAACCAATAAATATTGTAAGCGAGTACAAAGTAAGCGACAACATTTGGAATTATAAAAATTCCCCAATAAGGAAATAAAATTAAATTCCAGGAAACAAACCCCGGTAAAATTTCCAAGGACCTATAAACTCCTCGTTCGTGTTTAAGTATAAATTTTCTCATCATATTACAAACTATAGTTTAAATTGAAATGTAAAATATTTGTAAAGTAATTCATTTTTGACTTGAGATAATTAAAGAAATTATTTTTGTCGTCGACGTGACTTCAGGTTTTATTATTCTAATTAGCGGAGAGGTTGGTTTTACATCCCTGCGACTTTTTGTTGCAAAGTTTCTACCAATAGTTACAATGTCTGGTTTTAGTTTTTTGTACAAACCAACATAACACTCCTCATTAACCTCTCTAAATTTTGGAATTATAAATACAAAATCAACAGCAGTGTGGTTTAAGACAATCTCCGCCCGATGAACACCTCCGATAATTGGTTTAGAAACCTCTTTATATCTCTTTATATTTTCGTCAGGTTCTAACCCTACGATTAAAATGTCGGCTAAACTTTTTGATTTAATTAAAAAAAACGAGTGGCCTGCGTGGAATAAGTCGAAAGCCCCGTGCGTAAAAACAACTTTTTTACCCGTCTTTTTAAAGTCAGATACAAGTTTTATGGCAGTAGATAAAGATATTAAGTAACCCATTTTAGTTGATAATAATTTAATTATTTTAGGCGGGGGAATAAGGATTCTGCGCTTTTTATTTTTGGCCTTGAAAATTGTTTTTCAATTTTTTCGGCGGTTTCAGGGAGGAAGGGTTTAAGATTGTATGCAATTTTATTTATTTCGGAAATCATATGTGATAGTGATTCTTTTAATTCTTCACCCTCTTTTTTCCATGGCTCTTCGGTGTTAATTTCTTGATTTAATACCATTATTCTTGCCCAAATAGCATACATTGCTAAATCAAATCGATAACTGTTTATTTGATCGACAACTCTTTCATAATGGCTTGGTTTTGAAAACTCAAATTCAAACCCTGAATTTTCTGCCAATTTTGCAACTCTTGCAACCAAATTTCCCAACCCGTTTGCCAAATCTGAATTATAAGCTTCTTCAAATTTTTGATATGTAAAATCGGAATCTTCGTAAGGATTTAATTTTGCCAAAATAAAATAACGGACTGCGTCTGTGCCGTATTTTCCCACCAATTCAATTGGATTTATGGCATTGCCAAGGCTTTTACTTATCTTTTGTCCGTCGACATTAATAAATCCGTGTATAAAGACCTGCCTCGAGTTAGCTAGTCCTGCCGCCATTAACATCGCCTGCCAAATTGCTGTTTGTTGGCGTAGATTATCTTTTCCTGCAATTTGAATTCCCGGCCAAAAATTTTCATAATTCTCTTTATTTTCCGGCCAACCAAGAGTGGAAATATAATTAATAAGCGCATCAAACCAAACATACATTACCTGTTCGGAGTCGCCGGGCACATCAATTCCCCATGGCATTTTTTTCTTAAGCCTCGAAATTGAAAAATCCTGCAAACCGTCTGTGACAAATGTTTTTATCATAAAATTTCAGAAGCTTATTTTGAAACTCACTGAGTTTAAAAAAATAATTCTCTTCCTCGAAAGTTTGGATTTCGGAAGAAGGGTGAATGGGACATTTTCCGTCAACCAATTCTGAATCGCTTTTTTCCAGCTCGCAACCGACGCAATACTTTTGTTTATAATTCTTTTTGTAAATAAAACCGTTCTTATAACAAAGTTTCCAGAATTCCTGTGCTGCAACAATATGATGAGGATCTGTGGTCCTGATAAAGTGCGTATAAGAAAGGTTTAACGCCACTTTTAACGCATCAAACTTTTTTGCGTATTCGTCACAGTACGTTTGTGGATCCTTATTTTCCTCCAGAGCTTTTTGATATATTTTTTGCCCATGTTCGTCTGTGCCGAAATTAAATACAACTTTTTCACCCAAGCCTTTATGATATCTTGCAATAACATCTGCTTGCACAATCTCGAGCGCAAATCCAATATGCGGCTCTGCGTTTACATAAGGCAGTGTTGTTGTGATATAAAAATTTTTGCTCATAATCGCAATTTTATCATATTGGGCTTCATCAATTATGAAATGATAAAAACCATAGGCGTAAGCACCTGGAAGTTTACCACCCTGAAGCTGTTTAACCAAGAAGCCAAGCTACTTATTAAATCTTTTGATGCGCTCTGCCCAGACGTCAGCCCACTCTTCAGCCTCTATCTTCTTAAGAATTATCTGGAATCCTAGCTTTTTCATATCTTTATCGGTTGACGCAATTGTTGCACTGCTTACTTTTAAATTGTCTTTTATATTTTTATATGTTCTTTTTTTCTTGAGCCAATAGGCAACAGCCAAGCGTTTTGCAAACGCTTCAAGTTCGGACGCGGTAAAAAAATCGTTTAAAAATTGGAGAGTTTCGTCTTTGCTGTGAAGATCAGCTATGGCTTGAGCAAGTGTATTATAAAGCTCTTTTTTTATGGATTCGTTTAAGATTTGCTTTGAAATTCGCATGCTTTGATTTAATGAACTTTAGTAGCAGTATAGCAAGTCAAATTTCAGAGTCAACGGTTTTTTAGAGTAAAAATTACCTCAAAAACAAATCCTACACCGATTAATACCAAAGGGAAGTAAAAACTTGTTTGACCCAACAGCCTAAGAAGAAGAGTCGCGCAAATAATTATTGCAGAAATTAACCCCCGCCTTTTTTTTGCGAAAATAATTGTAAAAATAAAAAATGAGTCTAAAAAAACCAAAAGGAAAAACAATGGTTTTGACCAGAACTTGTCCGGGTCAACATTAAAAATCAAATAAACAAGGCTTAATGTTGAAAGCAAGACGAGAACAATCGCCGGAACAATGTTTTTTCGCAATTTTGCATTTTCAATTCTCGCCTTTTTTAAATGTTCGAAATTAATCTTTTTTAGACGCATCAGTATCATTTTAGCGTATGCAGCTGATAGAAACTATTTCAAATTAATATATATTGAGAAATAGTTTGTAGCATCTCATTCCAAAGAATTGAAATGAGCTGTAAAATTGGGAGAAGATTATATATGGATCCGATAATACTTGCTGTACTTTTAGTTGGAGGTTTTATTTTACTTGCTCTTTTTTTGAATAAGAAGATTAACGATTTGGGTTCTGCCAAACCCTCAGACGAACTTTTGGAATATCTAAAAACCACAAATGTAAGGCTTGACCAACAGGGAAAAAGTTTTAATGAAAGACTTGATAATGCAGCCCGTGTAATCGGGGATGTTCAAAAAAACATAGGCGAGATGAGCGAGATCGGACGGGGTATGAAGGAATTGCAGGAATTTTTACGCTCCCCTAAAATTCGCGGAAATATGGGTGAGTCAATATTAAAAGAAATGCTTGGGCAGTATTTGCCGAAAGCTTCGTTTAATCTCCAATACACTTTTAAGTCAGGTGAAAAAGTTGATGCAGCGATAAAATATATTTTGACTGAAGAAGGGACAATTGATTATGCCCTGATGTATGTTCCTAACGAAGCAATATATTACGAAATTGTTAATAACCAGAACCTGTTTGATTATGCAGGGTCAAAAAGAGTACTTCCCGTTTCCCCTACCACTTTTTATGCATACCTTCGGGCGATTTTAATGAGCTTTGAAGGCCAAAAAATTGAAGCCCAGGCAAAAGAAATTCTCTCAAGCTTACGTGCAATTCAAAAAGATTATGGTCGTGTTGAAGAGAATTTGGGGATTTTGCAAAAACATTTAACTAACGCCTTCAATATGATGGGAAATGTATTCAGTAGCTTTGTTCAGCTGGGACAAAAAATCTCCTCTACTCAAAGGCTTGGAGGCGGAGTAAAAGAAAAGACAAAAGAGCTGGAATAAATTATGAATTTTATAATTTTACATGGTTTAGGTAAAAAACCAACCGAAGAATGGTACACGAATTTGTCGACGGAACTAAAAGATAAAGGACATAATGTTTTTGTTCCCCAGCTTCCTTGTTGTTTTAAACCAAATCTAGATAAAACATATAAATTCTTAACCTCAAAATATAAATTAAACGAAAACACAGTATTAATAGGTCATTCTTCTGGAGCAAGTTTGGTGTTAGGAATTTTACAAAAGCTGCCCGATAATATAGTAATAAAAAAAGCAATTTTAGTTGCTGGTTTTTCAAACCCTAATTTAACTGAACTGCTACACAATTATGTTCCCAAAGAAGACTATAAAGATCTGTTTCCGAAAAAGTGGAATTGGAAAAAAATCAAGGCCTCAGCAAAAATGTTTGTAATAATCTACTGTCCCACTGACCCTTATGTTCAGCCGTCTCATTCAATTGGAATATATAAAAAGGTTGGTGGAAAGTTGATAGCTATTAATAATGCAGGACACTTTGGGGTTTCAACTGGAGGAGAAAAATACATAACATTTAAAGAACTGCATAAATATTTGTAGCAGTTTACTTTTAGAGGGTATTAAGGCAGAATTGGGGTTATGAAATATCGAATACTAGGTAAAACTGGATTAAAAGTTTCCGAAATTGGGATGGGAACGTGGCAGTTAGCGGGATTTCCTTGGGGTTGGGATGCACCCAACGAGAAAGAAAGCATGAGGGCTTTATATCAATTTGTTGAACTTGGCGGCAATTTTATTGATACAGCCTGGGTTTATGGAAGGGCTGACGAGCCCGGCGAAAAATCAGGAAAACACTGCTCGGAAGAGTTGATCGGCGAGTTTGTAAAGGAAGCAAAAAATCACGACAAGGTAATAATTGCCAGTAAAATTCCACCTAAAAATAGAAAATGGCCTGCGTGGAAAGGAATCCCGGTCTCTGAAGTTTTTCCGCCCAACTATATAATCGAAATGACTGAAAGCTCTCTGAAAAGTTTGGGAATTGAGACGCTAGACTTAATGCAGTTTCATGTTTGGCAAGAAGATTTTACTGACGATGACGGGTGGAAGGACGCGATTACAAAATTAACTAAACAAGGGAAAGTAAAACATTGGGGAATTTCGATAAATGATTATCAGCCAAGCAACTGCCTAAAAACTCTCGACACCGGATTAATTTCAACAATTCAATTTATTTTTAATATTTTTCATCAGAAGCCGGAGGAAAAACTGTTGCCATATGCTGCCAAAAATAACATTGGTTTAATTGCCCGTGTCCCGTTAGACGAAGGCGGTTTAACGGGAAGAATTACAAAAGATTCAAAATTTGATGATGACATGCGCTCAGTTTATTTTAGGAAAGACAGGTTGGAAGAATTTATACCCAGAATTGAAAAACTAAATAAACTTTTTGGGGATGAAGCAAAAACACTTTCAGAATTAGCTTTGCGTTGGCTTTTGTCACATAAGGAATTATCAACGACAATTCCCGGAACAAGGAAAGTTAAATATGTTGTGGAAAACACATCTGTTTCTGGTGGTAGAAAATTATCTGTTAGTTTAATGCAGGAACTAAAAAAACATGCCTGGGAAAGGAATTTTTATGTTGATCGCGAACCCCTTTTAAAAAATTCTGGATACATTGAAATCTAAAGCTTCTATAAACCTTTAGTGATAAAATTGTTCACGATGGCTGAGAAAAAGTTAAACACTGAACAGCTTAAGGCGGTTAAACATGGCAAGGGACCACTTTTGATTATTGCCGGGGCGGGGACAGGGAAAACTACAGTTATTACTGAACGGATTAAATATCTTATCTCCAAAGATTTAGCTAAGCCATCTGAAATTTTAGGACTGACTTTTACGGAAAAAGCGGCCAGAGAGCTCGAAACCCGTGTCGATGAAACGCTTCCTTATGGCTATACCCAAATGTGGCTTATGACATTCCACAGTTTTTGTGACCGCGTTCTTCGTGCTGAAGGACTGCATGTTGGGCTTGATCCGAAATACAAATTAACTACCGAAGCCGAAGCGACGCAGTTAATCCGAAAAAACTTGTTCGCTTTTGACCTGGATTATTTTCGCCCGCTTGGGAACCCGAATAAATACATTGCCGGAATGCTTCAGCATTTTTCAAGACTCCAGGATGAAGACGTTTCGCCAGTTGAATTACTCAACTGGGCGAAAGAGCATAGAACGAAGAACATAGAGCAAAGTGAGGAGGAAAAATTGGAAAACAAAAAATGGCTGGAGTTGGCAAATGCTTACAGGATTTATGAAGAATTAAAAGTTAAAAACAGCTACATGGATTTTGGGGATTTGATTGTCAAAACACTTCACCTTTTCCGCTCACGCAAAAATATTTTAAAAAAATACCAAGAACAGTTTAAGTATGTTTTGGTAGATGAATATCAAGACACCAACTTTTCCCAAAACGAATTGGTAAAAATGCTTGCCGGAAAAAACGGAAACATTACAGTCGTTGCGGATGATGATCAGGCAATTTATCGTTGGCGCGGAGCGGCTGTTTCAAATGTTATACAGTTTAGAAAAAACTTTCCCAAAACAAAAATCGTAACTCTTATTAAAAATTACAGGAGCAATCAGGAAATTTTGGACCGCGCTTATGATTTGATCCAGTTTAATAATCCGGACCGCTTAGAAGTTGTTGAGAAAATAGACAAAAAACTTAAATCACAACTAAATATAAAAAATGAACCAATTGAGTTTGCGCATGTTGACCGTGTCGAAAACGAAGCAGAATGGGTTGCAAAAAAAGTACAGGAACTGACCAGTGGTGAGAATAAATATAAATATAGTGATTACGCAATTTTGGTTCGGGCAAACAACCACGCCGATCCGTTTGTCCGTTCACTTGCTCGTTACGGAATTCCGCATCAGTTTTTAGGTCCGGGAAGACTATTTAGGCAGCCGGAAATAATCGATTTAATTTCGTACCTTAAAGTTTTATATGATTTTGAGGATTCGGTTTCTTTATACCGACTATTAACACTAGAGCATTTTGAAATTTCAAGCCGAGACATCGCGATTTTAGGTAGTTTCTCAAGGAAGAAAAACCTAAGTCTTTTTGCGGCTATAGAAGATTTAAAAAATGTGGCGGTAAGTGATGCGGGGGCCGAAAAAATAAAAAAGCTTTTGGATATAATTTTGGAAAATCAAAAGCTTACAAACAAAGAAACGGCAGGTCAGCTTTTATATAATTTTTTGGAAAAAGCAGACTTACTTCCAAAAATATTTAACCCCGATACTGCGTTTGCCCAAAAAAAAGCAGCGAATATCTCAAAGTTTTTTGACAAGTTAAAATCGTATGAAGCTGATCATGAGGAAGCATCGGTTGCGGCGGTTGTTGACTGGATCGATTTATCAAGCGAGCTTGGAGAGTCGCCGTTGGCCGCGGACAGTGACTGGACGGACGCAAACGCCGTAAATATTTTGACTCTGCATTCAGCCAAAGGACTTGAGTTCCCGATTGTCTTTTTAGTTAATTTGGTTTCACAGCGTTTCCCAAGTACTGATAAAAAAGAGCAAATTCCAATTCCTGACGAGTTAATTAAAGAAATACTGCCAATCGGGGATTTTCATTTACAGGAAGAAAGGCGGCTATTTTATGTCGGAATGACCCGCGCGAAAGAAAGACTATACCTTACGGCCGCCGATTATTACAGTGAGGGTAAAAGGGAAAAGAAGTTGTCGCCTTTTATTTTTGAAACCTTAGGGGATAGAGCGATCTCTTCTGAAAAAAGTGACACTTCCGGTGAACAGTTGTCACTTCTGGGTTATGGCAAGCATGACTTACAACATACTTCCAATAGCTTACAACCTATCCATATCGATTACTTATCCGTTTCCCAGATTGAGACATTTCAAATTTGCCATTTGCATTACAAACTTCGCTACATTTATAAAGTTCCCACACCTGCTTCTGCGTCAGCAAGTTTTGGAACTTCAATCCACGCGGCTTTGAAGCTTTTTTATGAAAAAGTTAAAAGTGGAGAAAAGGCAAATGACAAAATGATTTTATCGTGCCTTGCCGAAAGTTGGGTTGATGAAGGTTTTGTCAGTAAAACCCATGAGAAAAAGTTTTACGCGAAAGGGGAAATGTATCTGAAAGGATTTTTAAAAAACGGGTTTGACAAAAAAATTAAAACACTTGGACTTGAGCAGCCGTTTACTATGAATTTACTGTCAATTGCTGATGCAAAACAGAAAAAAGAAAGACCATTAAAAATCGGCGGAAAAATTGACCGCGTTGACGATTTAGGAGGTGGAGTAATTGAAATAATAGATTATAAAACTTCGGCGAGTATTCCATCGCAACGCGATGTTGATAAAAATTTGCAGCTTACTTTTTATGCATTTGCGGCTACCGGAGTCAACGAATTTCCCTTTGGGAAAAAACCTGAAAAAGTGCAACTATCTTTATACTATTTGGACACGCAGGAAAAATTTACAACAACAAGAACTCAAAAAGATTTGGAAGAAGCAAAAAATAAAATATTGGAAATTCGGGAAGAAATCGAAAAGTCAGAATTTACTTGCACAAATAATTTCCTTTGTAAAAACTGCGAATACAAACTTCTTTGTGGAAGCGAAGAATAATTTCTTATTTAAACCCCATCACTACATACCCATGTTTTTCAATTTCTTCTTCCGGCCAAAAGTCCAACTCTTTAGTTTTTAAAACAAAAGTAATTTCTTTTTCAATGACACGCCCCGTGTAATTATTTTTCTTTGGATCCCATTCGCGAAGAACTAAAATGTCGCCAACATTGCATTCAAAACGGTTAAGTCTTAAGTCAAAAGTCTTATCACCATCAAGAACTTTTTGAAAAAGCTCCGGCACCGCCTTCTTTTCAATTCTTTTTGGCATATTAAACTGGTAATCTAAATTTAACATAAGATCCGGGGTATTCAACGACTTTCCCCCCGAATGATAATTTAAACCGTGAGAAACCTTTCCATGACGGAAGCGGAAATCGCTCGTCAAAAACTCCTTCAAAATCATAATATTTTAAGTGCCTTTTCTTTGCCAGTTTTATTGATTCCCAAGCGGCTAGCGTTGGTGCAAAGCGTTTTTTGCCTTCTGGAGTTGCTGCTGCATACATATAAAATGCAGTGTCTTTGGAATAAACGGAAAAGACGGAGGCGAGGGGAAAGGTTGTAGGTTTTAGGTTGTAGGTTGTAGGTGGGAACACGAAAATAATGGAGCAGTTTTTTTCGAATGCTTTATATAATGCAATAATTTCTTTTTTCTGCGATAAATACATACCTCTTTGTTTTAATGCACAACTTTGCCAAAAGTCGGCAAAAGACAATATGTCCTTTGAGTTGTAGGTTGTAAGTTGTAAGTTGCAGGATTTTTTGATGTTGTAGCGGGTTTTGTGGTGCATCTTTTGCAACATTTTGGTAAGGGATTTTTTTAAATCAATTACTGTGGTTTTGGTTGGAAGATAACTTGATTTTGCTAACTTGTATCCATGTTGTATGATTAATTTATGGACATTACTCATGGCCCAGACACCGGAGGAGGACCGGTTTTTGGTCCCGACACAGGAACCTAAAGCCAAATTTTTTTTGTTGATATGAAAACCCATCTTGGAATTGAAGACGGTGGATAGAGTCGGTTCAAGAATAACCTGAAAAACCCTGTATTTTTTAGCTAATTGTTCGATTGTTGTGCTGTCAAATTTTTTTGGTCTCTGTGCTTTTATGACAGAACCGAAAAGCCAGATTTTTTTGATAAAATAATAAACCCCGTCTATTTCTTCAACAATCCAGTTTAGGCTTTTTAAATATTCGCTGTACTGCGGTGTTTGCCTTAAGTCCATTAAAAAGAGGGTTTGATAAGTCCAAACTTTGTTCTTAAGCGAAGAAGGCTCCAGCGGATTTTTTCTGCAAATCGATAAATTTTGTAAATTGTTGGATTAATTACTAAATCCCACGTACCAAGGAACTCTACGACTTTTGGGTTAAAGCCTTCCTTAAACCGAGTAAATCCTTTTCCTTCTTCCCGTCCCCAAAGATCAAAAGTTATACACTCCATTTTTTTTCCGAATTTAATTGCTTCCCACATCATTAAACTATTTGCCTGTAAGTCTTTATGCTTTTCCGTTGATGCACCGTAAGGATAATAAAGAAAATTATCGTGAACGAAAACAATCCAGGTTGTAAGAATTTCTTTTTCAAACTTTGCGGTAAGTAAGTGGGCAATTGGTGTGTGGTGTTCGGTGATCGGTGTACTGTGAAGGTGTTGCCACATCAGTCGGTGATATTTTTCGGAATGGGCATAAAAACCCTGTCGTGTGACGGTTTCTTTTGTGAGTTGTAAATACGTGTCGAAAGCTTTATCTGAGTTGTCCTCAATTACTTTTACGCCTTTTTTCTCGGCAAGCCTTATGTTGTAGCGGGTTTTCGGATGAAGACTTTTTAAAAGTTCTTCTTCACTTTTGGTTAAATCTATCCAGAAAGTGGTTGGAGTAAAAAGAGTTTTTCCCTGTACTGCACCCTGAGATTTCAGAAGTTTTACCAACGATTCTCTTTCAGTTTCTGCAACTGGTACATAATTGGGTTCGAGTTTGATAAAAAATAAATTATTTTCTTTTCCGAAACTTTTTAAACCTTCAAGCATTTCCTTTGTTGGTTTTGCTCCTTTTTCAAAAATTCCCAGTTTAAATTTTGTAAGAGGCATTTTATGCAATGTTAAAAATCCGTAAGGGGTTTCGGCAACTTCATTTCCCCACGCGGCTCTGAAGCTTGCCCATTCAGGCGATTGGAGGGGGTGTTTCATAATTATGATTTTAGCAAAAAATCGTATTTAAAAATTTATCGAATCATCAAAGTCATCAATCGCGTCGTAATCATAACTATGCTGTTTTTTAAAACTATTACGTTCTAAATATTCTCCTTCAATCCCTTCCAACAGTTCTTCGGGAATGTCGATAATAAAACGGCTGGGAGGATTGCTTGTCTTCTGACCGAAGTAAAGCCGCCTGCCGGCATACGTTAAATATAAAATTTCTTTTGCGCGGGTAATTCCGACATACGCAAGCCTTCTTTCTTCCTCAAGTTGATTAATATCAAAAAGACTTCGGGAATGGGGGAAAAGTCCTTCCTCCATTCCGATTATAAAGACTACACCGAATTCAAGTCCTTTAGCGGCATGAAGTGTCATAAGTGTAATGCAGTTACGGGGTGTTTGGTCACTGCTGCTTCGTGATTTTACTTTTCCATTTTCATCCTGTTCCGCTTCTATAAGAGCAACATTTTCCAGAAATTCGTTTAAATCTGGAAATTCCGCCGCGACAGAGCGGAGTTCTTTGATGTTCTCAAGCCGTGCCAGATTTTCTTCAGTCTCACGGATATATTTTGAAAGATAATCTGTTTTACCAAGTACCTGGTCCATCAAATCAAGCGTCGTAAAATTCTCGATTTGGCCCAATTCTTCTTCAAGCTTTTGAAAATTCTCGTATTTTTTAATACCAAGTTTTTCGATTCTCCCTCTTGAAACTTTATCTTTCGGGTTTGCAATCAGCCGCAAATACGATAAAACATCCTTGATCTCTTTTCGGGAGTAGAATTTGACCCCGCCCACAAGTGAATAAGGAATCCCTGCGTGGAGAAGTGCCTCCTCGATTACCCGGGACTGTGCGTTGGTTCTGTATAAAACCGCAATGTCGTTAAATTCAATGCCCTTTGTAATTAAATTATCAATTTGGGAGATTATAAAACCCGCTTCGTCAAGCTCACTTCTCCCCCGATAAATTTTTATTTTTTGGCCCGCTTTTTTATCGGTCCACAACGAAAGTACAGGATGGCTAGAGTTTTTTTTGATAATGCTATTTGCGGCATCAAGGATGTTTTGGGTTGAGCGGTAATTGCGCTCAAGATTTATTACGCTCATCTCGGGGTAATCTTTTATTAAGTTATTAATATTGCGATAATCTGCACCTCTCCACGAATAAATCGATTGCGCCGCGTCGCCAACCGCAGTTAAGTTTTTCCGATCCCCGACAAGAAGCTTTGTTAATTTATACTGAATTTTATTTGTATCCTGCCATTCGTCAACAAGAACATATTTATAATTTTCCTGCCACTTGTTCTTTATTTCTTTATTCTCATCCAGGAGTTTAACTGTCTTTAGAAGTAAATCATCAAAGTCCAGCGCCCCCGATTCTTTTAAAAACTTTTCATATTCCAGATATATTTTAAAGACAGTTGCTTGCCAGTCGCCCTGCGCAATTTCGCCGTAAGCAAGGGGACCAAGCATATTGGTTTTTGCATCCGAAATTTGATACAAAACCTCGCTGGGTTTGAATTTTTCATCGTTTAAATTAAGCTTATTTATAATTTCTTTGACTGCATCTTTTTGGTCCTCGTCGTCATAAATTACAAATCCGGGCGGAATTCCAAGAATTTTTCCGTCATGGCGGAGAAGTTTAACGCAGAACGAATGAAATGTTCCGGTAAAACCCGGAATGTCTTGTGTCAGAAGTCCGATTCTTTCTTTCATCTCGTATGCGGCCTTATTTGTAAAAGTCAAAAGAAGAATTTCGGAAGGATGGGCAATTTTTTCCTGAATAAAATACGCCGCCCTGTGAGTTAGCACTTTTGTCTTACCTGAGCCAGCTCCTGCAAGGACCAAAAGCGGACCATTTTTATAGGTAACCGCTTTTTTTTGTGCATCATTTAGGCTATCCAAGAGCTTGTCAGTGTTAGTCATAAGGAATAAAATGAATTCGATTCGAACTTTGTTGGCAAAGTACAATTATAGCAGTTTCGAGAAAACCATTGAGGTATTTTTGGTAGCCACACTAAAAACTATCTGGTTCAAAAACAAGACCATTTGATGTAGATAAAATTAAAGGTTTCCATAAACATCAACCTGTTCTCGTTTTAAGTTAATTTGGAGTACAATATTTTCAAATGGATATTCCAAAAGAGATTAACGAGGTTTTTGATAAGGTTTTAGAACAAGCAAAACCAGTCTCCATTTTTGTGTACGGTTCTAGGGCGAGAGGTGATTATAAAAAGGACAGCGATTATGAAGTAGGATTGTTGTTTGAAAGAGACAAAAAGTGGGGGCGAAGAGAGTTAAAAGCACTACATACTCAAGACAAGTTAAATTTGTACCCCTTTGTTTATGAGGATTTTATCAATTATTCTCTGGACACTCCGTTCCCAAGAGCAGTTTATTTAAGGGAACTTTTAGAAGGGGCAAAAACAGTAAGGGGTAAGAAAGTTATTGAAAAAATGAAACCACCAGCAATTAAAGTTAGAGATTTATTAGAGGTTGGTGCCTTTCAAATTGCTTACGCATTAAGTGCGGTATTATCTTCAAGACAAGAAGATTGGATAACAATGGGTATTGAGTTTACAAAATCTGTTTTATTTGGTGCAAGAGTGTTAGTTATTTTAGAGAAGAAAGAATTTCCCTTGGAGTATGAAGAAATTGCAGAGCAGGCACTTAAGCTAGAGCTGGAACCGCAATTTAAAGATTTAATTAGACATGCGGTTGAAGTTAGAAATGGGAAAAAACCCAACCTTATTCAACTTTATACAAATATAACTTTTCTTAATCAGATGGTTTTACAGAGGGTTAAAAATGAACTAAAAAAGGGTAATAAAATTCTTCTTAAAGGAAAACTAGTTTAGCCTTAAAACTCAATTTATTAATATGAAAAATTTTCTAAAAATGAGAAACGCAATTATCAGTCGGGCAACGTTTATGCGCGTAAAGCGGAAAATCATAAGTCGTGTTTGGGTTGTAAGAACACTTATGTTAGGTGTTGTTGTTTTGGTTGTAAGCATTGTCGCAGTCCTGAGTTTTTTTGCACTGCGAAATACCCGTTTTGGCAACAGTATAAAAATTGCGCAAGGCTTTATTAAGCCTAATTACGAAAATATTAAAATTATTGACGGCAGGATAAACATTTTGGTTTTGGGAAAAGCAGGGGAAGGGTATGACGCGCCGGATTTGACAGATTCTTTAACAGTTTTATCAATCGATGTTGATAAAAAGAAAACCTATTTATTTTCTGTCCCAAGGGACATTTGGATTGAAAACCTGAAAACTAAAATTAATAGCCTTTATTATTACGGAAACAAAAAAACCGAAGGGGGAGGATTGGTTTTGGCTAAAAACGTAGTTTCCGAAATAATGGGAATCCCTATTCAATATTCCCTTGCGATTGATTTTGATGGATTTAAAAAAATAATTGATGTACTTGGTGGCGTTGATGTGCAGGTTAAAAACGGTTTTACGGATGAAAAGTTTCCGATTCCCGGGAAGGAAAATGACGAGTGCGGTGGCGACACGACATTTTCCTGCCGATATGAAAAAATTGCTTTTGAAAAAGGGATAATCCATATGAATGGAGAGACAGCTTTAAAATATTCAAGAAGCCGTCATGCCGAAGGTGATGAGGGAGACGATTTTGCAAGAAGTGCAAGACAGCAGGAGATTTTTGCTGCAATAAAGGAAAAATTATTATCTAAAGAAATATTATTAAACCCGAAAAAAATTAAGAATTTATTGGGAGTAGTAAACACAGCAGTTGAGAGGGATTTTGATGATTCTACTGCCGCAAGTATTTCCAGATATATTTATGAGTCGAGGAGAAGCATTAATCAATTCGGTCTAGACGAAAGTTTATTTGACATTGTGACCGGTAATCCAAAATATGAAAATTTATATGTTCTTGTTCCAAAAGACGACAACTGGACCGCATTTCAGGAAAACATTAAATGCAAACTGGAAATTATGGTCTGTAATTAATTGGTGCACATCTTGCAACCGCTTCGAAATTCTTGTTCTTGTGCATAATAAATTTAGACAACCTCACTTATTGAGTTGATTATGTGGGGATGGTAATGGATATTGTTTGAACTCATTTCTGTTATTATTAAATTATGTTTTCAGGTCTTTGTGAAATGTCAGCCTGGCAATGGATATTATATTGGACTTTTTTGGTTTCAATGGGGATTTTACTAACAACTTTGGTTACTGGGATAATAATTAGTTTTATATTGAAGATAAAAAAGAAAACTGTTAAAAAGGTGTGGTTACGAGTTGGTAGGCTTTTGTTAATTAGTCTGGGTATGGCAACTGTTTCATTAGCTGCATTTTTCATTTATGCCAAACTTTATCCTTGTTACGATATTATAAGGACACCAATTAACATAAACATAGACGTGCTCCCATAATGTCTCATTGAAATTTATTGGCTAGTTTATTTCGTATATTTTTGTATTTCCGATTGTGGTTTTTAGAGTTCCGATTTTTTATTTTTTTTATTCCCTATTAGAAACGGAATTAATATTCATCGTGGGTGATGATGTCCGTGAATAATATAATATTATCGACAATCATAAATGTAATCCGCAAATTTCCTTCAATCCAAAACGAATACTCGGAAGCCCTATCGCCACTAAGTTTATGAAGCTTAAGAGAAGGATGTCGTAAGTTTATTATTAGTAATTCAACTTGCTTTTTAATTTTAATTTTAAGCTGGGGATTTTTCTTAGAAAGGTTTATATCAAAACGGGGCGTAATCCTAATTTTCATTTAAAAGACTTATATGTTTTCTAGGTAGTCGTCAAAATTTTCTACAGAAGTGGTTTTACCAGCTTTATAGTCTTCTAATGCTTTCAGAGCTATTTTTTCTCTTTTCTCACTCATTTTAAAAACCGGAATCTCAATATCTTTGACATCGTTAATAACAAGGTGTCTTATATATGACGCCAAGTTCAGGCCGAGTTTTTCCGCCTTACTTTTTAGATGTAAGTAAAGTTCGTTAGATAATGTAACCTTGATTTGTGTTGTTTGTACGCTAGACATAAGAAAATAATAGTATCTATATAAGGACTTGTCAAGTACTTATTAAGTACATATCTAAACATTATCTAAAAAAAGAATATGGTTAACTAAAAATCGTTGAGACTTATTGAGCAAAATCAAAATTAGTACATTATGCATAACTATAAGTAGCGAGGTTGAAAAAAAGAAGTAAAAGATATTGAGTCAGTAGTGTCGATGGTTATATAAAGTTGATTTCTCCCCTATATTATATAGGGGGTGAATATAATAAATTAAAATTGCCTATTATAAGGAACAATCTACTTTTTATTATTACCTACCGGTAGGTAATAGTTTGAGTATCTTTGCAAACACCACCCTAGGTAGTTGGTTATCTATTTATCTTCTTTACAGTGTGATTTTGAGTTGTTGGGTTACGTAAATATTTGATTAAAAATTACGGGATTATCCATTCGGTTTCACTCAGGAAGGATGGGCTTTGAGAAAACTTGTTTTTATTTCCAATTCTTTGAACCTTTCAATTCTGTGAGATAGGAAGAAAGCTTGTAAATTAATTTATTTCGTATATTTTTGTATTTCCGATTGTAGTTTTTAACGTCGCGATTTTGTCGAATTTCTCTTCGTTAATAGTTGGAAACTTTTCGCGTTCAAACGCACCGATTATTACGTACTTTACTTTGTATTTCCTAATTTCACTCAAAGTCAGGTTTAAGTCGGGGGATGTGTAAATATTTGTAATATCGGCAACCCTTTCCTGCGGATAAATGGCGTCTCCTCGCCACAGCCATTCGTGTACAAACCACCCTGACACAGTTGGGAGACCTGTGTAAGATGAAACAACATTGTATTGGGTGTATGAATCACCCGGAGCTTCTAAAATTACGGTATTTTCCTTTACGTTTTTTCTAAACCAGTCAATCACACCTGCCAGTTCAGGGTATTTTTGGGTAAGCCAGACCTCACCGTTTAGAGTTTCAAAACTTCCCAGCTTTCCGTAATAAGATTTAATTGCGTAATACGGATAAATCATAACAGCCGTTAAAATTGATGCAAAATAAATTGACACAATAAGTTTTCCCGCTTTGTTTTTAATTGACGTCAGTGTTCTGAAGATAATATATCCGGTAGTCAGATAAAACATGACAAAGGCTTGGTAAGTTAATTTAAACATTGTGTTGGCGCGGTAGTGGGACGCAATATAAATGTCTTTTACATATATAAATTCAGGTAAAATAATTAATACCCATGAAGCTACAAGTATCGAGATTATAAAAAGGTCGGTTGGAAGTAAATTCTTTTTTATTTTTATTACGAGGGTGGAAAAAACCAAAGTCAGGACCAGGGGATATCCCCAAAGAATTGCCAGCTGCCACAAAAGCGAGTGTGTATGAGTCAGATTTACACCCTGTGCTATTGAATCAAAATTAAAAATAAACGGAGCTGCTGTTATTATTGCTATAACAACAAGCACAATTCCAGATAATGCACTATTGAAAAGCGATTTAAACAAATCTTTTCTTTTTGATAAAGAGAATACAAAAAAAGCACTTCCGGCAAGAAGTAAGTAATTTGCAAAATCCCAGGTATTTGTCATAAAGCTAACTCCCAATAAAAATCCCAGAGGAATTAAATTGAGGGAAGGTCCAAGCGAACTTTTAGTTGTAATGAAAAACGAACCCAGAATGCTAATGTATAAAATGACAACGGGAAGGTTTAGAAGATGTCCGTGAAGATCAGCCACTACAAATGAATAAAGCGGAAATTCATGAATAGTCTTGTCGTTAACATCGGGGTTGTAGCCTATAAAGCGTGTTGCGTCGGGGTACCAATATTTGTCGCTTCCGTTTTTCAAGACGTAGTAAGGTGCATGGAAATTTCCCGCGAAAACAAGGATGATTGCCGAAATAAGCCCGGCAATGATTGGGAGCCTTAATTTGTTACCGCTAAATACTTTTACAAATCCATAAATGAAAGAAAAAGACTGCGATAAAACCAAACCCATTATTGTTGCCAGCATCAGATTGTATGATATTGCTGAGGGGATGTTGATAAGACGCGTTAAAAAAGCTGTTAAATAATGCCCAAACCAATAATAATTTATAGCTTTGCCCGCAAACCACATGTCCGTTGGAGGCAAATAGTTTGATTTCAAAATCGAATTGACAAACCCATAGTCCATGAATTTTTCCAATCCCTCTATGGCGGGTTGGTGACC
>LBVN01000018.1 GCA_000993115.1 Candidatus Woesebacteria bacterium GW2011_GWB1_38_8b | reverse complement strand
CGGCGCGCCGTCGGGTACGAGCGACCAGGTCCCTGTGGCTAAGGCGTTTACGCAGTCGACTCCAACCCCGGCACCGACCAGACCTCCTGCTTTAGCTTTAGTTACAACTATTGTCCCAACAGGCACCGAAGTGCCAACAGAAACAGCGTTGCCAAGTCCTATTTTGACTCCGACACCCAGCACAATAAAAGTTGGAGGAGGTATGGTAACAGAGGCGGCTCCCGAAAATCGCTCACCACTGGGAATTTTGGTTTCGCCGTTTGATACAACAAGAACAGTATCGCTTTTGACAATAATCTTTTTGTCGGTAATTATGATAATTGATGCGGTTGTGGTTTATAAAAAGAAAATTCCAAGATTGTCGGGTAGAGAACCGCTGCCCATTTGGCATTTTTAGGAACAATTCTTTTAATGGCAATTTTGAGCCAAGTTGGAAAAATCCTTTGAGAGTAAAATAAATTATGCTTAAAAAAATATCAAAACACATTGCACACTACACACCCCTTTTTGGAATTTTGGCAATAAGTTTTGTCGGCTACCTAATTTTTTGGTATGACAGAGCGTTTCAGGCAGTAATTATTTTTGCCGCTTCGGCATCCTACGTTGTCTGGGGACTTATTCATCACCACCAACACGATGAGCTTCATTTATCAATCATTGTCGAATACATTTCGATTGCGGCATTGGGGTTGATTGTCGGTTTGTCGCTGATATTCACAGCCTAGTCCTTTAATAGGTAATTCTAGGATGCCACAAATTCTGAAAGAATTTCTACAACTTTAGGATGCTACAAATTCTGAAAGAATTTCTACAGCTTGAGGCTCTTGATGTACCTTTTGAATTCTTCGCCTATATCTTTTCTCTCCAATGTAAATCTTACTTGCGCCTGCATATATGTAAGCGGATCTCCTGTCGTTAACCATTCACCGTCAATCGGTTGGGCGATTACCTTTTTTCCCGATTTAACAAGGTTATTTAAAATGTCAACAATCCATAACTCATTCCCTTTTCCTATTTTAGTTTCTTCTGCGATTTTTATTGCATCATAGCTTAGTACATATCTTCCGAACTGCGCCATATTTGAAGGGGCATTTTCGCGGGAAACTTTTTCGACACCCTTTTCCATCTCATTTGGAATTATTGAGTCTTTTTTATATTTTGTCGTACCATAGCGGTGGACCTGATCCCAGGGAACTGCTTGGACTCCGACTACTGCCGATGGATGATATTGATTAAATACGTCAATGAGTTGCTTCGAAATTGGTTTATGATTGTGAGAAAGCGTCATGTCATCGCCGAACATGTACAAAAACGCTTCATCTTTGTCGATTAAATCTTTTGCAACAAGAAGAGGTGTGGCGTTACCATAGGGTAGATTTTTCTTTTGCCGCATATAAATAAAATTTGCCATGAGAGGAATATCCTGAACGATTTTCAAATAGTCGAGTTTACCGCTTCTTTCTAAGGTTTGTTCGATTTCGAAACTGCTGTCGAAATAATCTTCCATAATGTGCTGACCGGCTTGGGTTACCAGAATAATTTGCTCTATTCCGGAATTAACCGCCTCTTCAACGACATAGTGAATAATTGGCTTATCAATTATCGGAAGCATTTGTTTTGGTTGGTTTTTTGTCGCGGGTAAAAAGCGGGTGCCATAGCCCGCGACTGCAATTACGGCTTTAGTTATTTTTTTTCGTGTTTTCACAGAGGACTAAATTATAAATTGTTTGAGGTATTTACATCAAGTGCTTTTACAAAGAACTAGTTATATTCTTGTTACCAAAATAGGAACCTGATATTGTCCTAATTTGTCTGCGGGGGCAAATAATTTGCATGCTTCTCCTCTAATAAGTAATCTAGCGCTTGAATGAGTTCTATAAGATCCGTCTTTATTAGTGTCTGAATCTCTTAATGTTACCTTCCCTTTATTATCACCCTCATAATCAATAGCTAATCCTCCACCCACATATTGAATTCCACTATTCGGTCCGATTTTATACTGATGCGGTGGTTTTTCCCACTGAATTTCTGTTACATCTATTCTTATCGGACACGTAAAAGCATTTTATTCCCATTTTAAAGATTATCAAGTGCTTAAATTCTCTTTACATCAATTCGAGTAATAGTTTGTTGAGCGTAATTTCCGCTGAAAACACTAGTTACATTTAGTCTGATAGTAAAAGTGTGTTGTTGGCCCCTTCTTCTTAGTAAGACAAGCCCAACAACCTTGGGTGGTTTTTGGGACTCATCGACGATCGAAACTTCTCCGGTTCTGTCTCCGTCATAGTTTATTTTAAGACTTCCGGCATAACTGTATCCGCCTTTTAATACAAATTTTCTTTGGTCGGATTCACCATGTTCAACTTCCAGAGGCATGTTGGTGATTATTGTCTATTCACTGGTTCTAATCAAGTACTTATTGGAAGCTGTGTAAATTTAAGGGTATAATTTGCCCAATGAAATCGGATATAAGCGAAATTGATGCGAAAAATGTAATTTTTACAAGCCCTTCCGGGTTAAAGCTTGGTTTGGATCTGATGGTAGGCGAGATTGCAAAATTTGTTGATGAAGATCCAAGTAGTTTTTACAGACTTGTAATTGGATCAGACAGTCAGGCAAGACGGGATAATGGAGATTCTGAAGTTGATTTTGTTACTGCTGTTGTTGTGCACCGTATCGGAAAAGGTGCGCGCTATTTTTACAGAAAAGTTAAGCGGATTGGAAAAGTACCTGTACTTCGCGATAAAATTTATACGGAGACAATGATGAGCCTTAACTTGGCACAAGTTATAGTTCCTGACATTAGAAAGAGAATTTCACCTGCAAAATATGACCTAGAAATTCACATTGATGTAGGGTCACTTGGCCCGACACGCGAAATGATTCGGGAAGTAGTTGGATTGGTAACAGGGAACGGATTTACTGCGAAAACAAAACCTGATTCATGGGGAGCTTCAAGTGTGGCCGACAAGCATACATAGATAGGAAGTAGGTTGTAAGAAGTAAGTAGTAAGTTGCAAACACTAGTTAAACCGGGAACTCTATTATGGTTTCAGTGAAGACAACTGCCGTTACAAACAATCTTGTTGTGATATTTTTGCAAAACAAGGATTGGGGTGGTATAAAGTAGATAGTCTCTGATTGACGAATAATGAAACTTAATCAAACTGAAGATATTAGTTATGTGACTGAAGATTGGCTGAAAAAGAGTGAA
The DNA here is from genome assembly GCA_000993115.1 of Candidatus Woesebacteria bacterium GW2011_GWB1_38_8b. Classification (GTDB taxonomy): domain Bacteria; phylum Patescibacteriota; class Microgenomatia; order UBA8517; family UBA8517; genus GWC1-37-12b. The sequence continues at coordinate 48,370 of LBVN01000018.1, read as the reverse complement.
AAAAAGGGATTGTTCCTTCGTCAAAATATTTATAAAACTCCAACTATAACTGGCGTAATTTTAAAAGATCTCAATGTAATTCCCGACGGAAGAGGCGATATAATTGAGCTTTGGAGCGAACCCTGGGTAAAAAATGAGGGTTTTGACTACCCAAAACACATTTATAAAAGCGGCACTGATTTTCATGTCGTAAAATGTTGGCATTTACATGCAAAGCACACTGACCAGTTGTGCTGTTTTAGTGGGAAATTACAGGTAAATTTAATTGATGTAAGAAAAAAATCCAAAACATTCGGACATATAAACTGCGTTTTTTTTAATGTTAATAAACCTAGGCTTCTTAGAATTCCACCCGGGATAATGCACGGCTGGAAAGCTTTGACTCCGCCTTCAATTGATGTTTTAAATTTTCAAACTGATGTTTTTGATCCTTCTGATGAATTTAAGTTTAAATGGAATTGTATTTCAGAAGAAGTTTGGGAACCCAATAATGGATAAAAATAACGGAAGAATTTTAGTAACAGGGTCGGATGGACTTGTGGGTTCACGATTTTTGGAGCTTTCCGAAAACCGTGATTATCTTCATACACCTGCCCAAGTGGACCTCGATTTAACAAACACAGGTGACATTTATAATTTATTTCAAAGTTATGAGTTTCGGGCAGTAGTTAATTTTGCCGCATTTACAGATGTGGGTGAGGCAGAAAAACAGCGGAATAAAAAGGAAGGTTTGGCATATCAGGTAAATGTTGTTGGCGTTAAAAATTTATTGAATGCAGTTAAACCTTTAGCAGGAAAAATACAATTTATTCAGATTTCGACAGATATGGTTTTTCCGGGAAGCATGGAAATGAAAGGTCCATATGAGGAAACTTTAACTCCTCGTATTCCTACGGATAAATTAACTTGGTATGGTTTTACTAAGGCTGAGGCAGAAAGACAGGTTATGGAGGAAATGCAGGATTCTGCAACAATAGTCCGTATGATTTACCCTGTCCGTGCAAAGTTTTCAATCAAAACTGATTATTTACGAAAACCCTTAAAGCTTTTCGATGAGGGAAAGTTGTACCCGATATTTTCGGATCAAACAATCTCGATCTCTTTTATTGATGAAGTAGCAAAAGCACTGGACAAGATAATTAATCTTAAGTTGTTTGGTATTTATCATGTGAGCTCTTCAGACACGGGAACGCCGTTTGAGATTGTAAATTATTTATTAGAAAAGACAAGAGGAGTAAAAAATGCCGTTAAGCCAATCTTACTAGATGAATTTATTAAAAATACAGGCAGCTCCCCTTTGCGGTATCCAAAATTTGGAGGTTTAACTGTCAGAAAAACCCAGGCAAAATTAGGGATAAATTTTAGTCCATGGAGAAAAATTATTGACACACTGATTGCGCAGGGAATTACTTCTTAAGTCATTTCTAATATAATTACTTCTATGGAAACTGAAGACCTAAAGGTAATAGAAAACCCGATACTGAAAGCGGCAAAAGAATATTCTGTGAAAGAGCCAAATGAATATTTGAAGAAATTTGAAAATATGCAAATGGTTCGGGTTCTGGCAGGCGGCTCTGTGGAAGTTAGCGAGAGTGAAGATAAAATTGCTTATGGGTCTCCAGGTTATCTGGGTTTAGAACATGGTATGGCTGGGGGGGGAATAATGAGAGTTGCAGCAGCGACGGTTATTTCAAAAAGTAATTCGGATTTACAAGTAGTTGTTGGCGGTAAATATCCTAAAGATGAAAAGAAAGCTCCTGCAGAAGTTATAGCTGCTGAACTTCAATATGCAGGTGTAGAGCGTAACAATATAATAAGTGATCCGAACACGCTAGACACGATTTCAGAAATTATCGGTTTAATAAAAGTTGCCCAACTTAGCGATTGTACGGATGTGGGAGTATTAACTAATGAATATCATATTCCAAGAATTGACGCAATTATAAATAATTTGGAGTGGTTGATATTTGACGATGAAAGAGACCCAGACTTTTTAGAAGGGATGGAAAAGCTAAGAAGGGGTAAAATTAACATTAATCTAATTCCAGCGGAAGATGTAATTAAAAATTCACTTCCTGCTATTTATGATAGCGAAATTATGCCAGCCATTGAATCAGTAGAAATGCAAAGAAGAATTGAAAGTGAGAAGCATGGAGTAGGTGATTTAAAAAGTGGAAGATACAGTAGATTAATTCGAGGTGGGTTGCGGGTGGTACTAAATCGTCCAGAAGTCGATATTGTGCAAAGTTAATTATCTTTAATTAAATCAGGCCTGATTTTTTTGGTTAACCTATGCGCTTCACTGTGGCGCCAACCCTCAATTTCTTTATGATTTCCTTTAAGTAAAATTTCCGGAACTCCCCAGTTTTTAAATTTTGCCGGGCGGGTATAGACGGGGTAATCCAAATAAGTTGTGGGGTGTAAGTGGTAAGTTGTAGGTTTTTGGGTTTCTGTGGACGAAAAAGACTCTTTTAATGTTGCTTCGATCTCTAATACTCCTGGTAGTAACCTAACTACAGAATCGACGATTGCCATTGTAGGGATTTCTCCTCCGGTCAAAACATAGTCTCCGATCGAAACCGATTCATCAACCAAATTGTCAGCAACTCTTTGATCAACTCCTTCATAGTGTCCGCAGATAAAAATTAAATGGTCAAGCCCTGAGAAATCGACTGCTTTATGTTGATTAAAAGTTGTACCTGCAGGAGAGAGCAAAACTACTTTGCATTTACCTTTTTTCCTTTTTAACTTTAAATCTTCGAGTGCTTTGTAAATCGGCTCCACTTTCAGTACCATTCCCATGCCGCCTCCAAACGGTCTGTCATCTACTGTTTTATGTTTATCACTGCTCCAGCGACGCAAATCATGAATGTTAATTTCGACGGCTCCTTTATCTTTTGCCTTTTTTAACATCGAGGTATCAAAAGGTCCGGTAAACATTGAGGGAAAAATTGTAATAATATCAATTTTCATTTACTCTATTATACTTTATGTGATGGTACAAATTCCAAATCTTTTAAAATATCCAAACTTATTCCATACAATATCGGACGCAAAGGACGGGAATTTATCTTATTTTTTTAACGGTCAGGCAGCTGACAAAGATAAAGTATCCGAAAATAGAAAAAAGTTTTTTGAAAAAATTGGTATAGATATAAATAAAACAATCGGAATTTGGGTTGAAGGAGAAGATCGGGTTTTGGTTGCCGACCCAATGCAAGCCGGAATAAGCATGACGGATAAAGAACACGCGGTTCGCTGTGACGCGTTAATTACAAAACAAAGAAATTTATTTTTATTTCTTCTTATTGCTGATTGTTTGCAAGTAATATTATTCGACCCAAAGAATAAAGCATTGGGAATTGTTCATGTAGGTTGGCGCGGGGCGGATTTGGAAATTGTTAAAAAGACTTTAAATCGCATGGAAGAAGTATATAGGACGGATCCCAAAGATTTAATTGTTGGATTTGGGCCATCTGCCAGGAAAGAAAATTACATAAAAGAAAACCCCGGTCAAATAAACGATGTTAGATGGAAAGATTTTTTGGAGGAAGTTGGCGATGGAAAGTTTAAGGTAGATGTTTCGGGGTTTTGCAGACATCAACTTCTTGATTCGGGTGTTTTAAATAGTAATATTTACGACTCCGGAATTGATACAGTTACCGACAACCGCTTTTTTTCCCATTACCGTCAGAATATATTGCCACATGATAAGCAAGGCAGATTTGCATGCGTTGTCGGTTTGGTATAGTTAATGTATGACCTTCAGAATTCTTAAGAATATTCCCAAGTTGCCTCTGACGGCACTCCTTTTTTATCTGGGAATATTGGCGTTATGGTCCATAAAAATAATACCGACTCCTCAGGATATATTGAGGTATTTGGAAAACCTGTATCAAGTATATGGCTATTTTGGCTTATTCATAGCCACTTTCTTGGAGAGTATCGCATATTTAGGTTTATACATTCCGGGCTCTTTTATAATTGCTTTAGCTGTATTTTTTTCTGATGGCAGTTTTTCCTCGCTTGCAATTATTACTTTGGTCGTGGATCTTGCTTTGACGATCACCTCGATTATTAATTATTTGGTGGGGAGTTGGATTTCGACAAAAAGCGGAATTAATATGGAAAGGTTGAAAAAAACAGAAATTTACAGTAAAGGAATATTTGTATCTATGCTACACCCCAATTTACTCTCTTTTTACTTTTTTAACGCAGGCTTGGAAAGGCACAATTTCAAAAAGATTTTTATCGTACCAATCTTTATGCTACCGTACGGTTTCTTGGTTGCCATTTTATTATCGAGGTTTTCAGGTTTTGCGAAGCAGAATTTAGAAAGCCCAACTTTTTTTCTAAGCATAATTGTAATATGGTTAGTGATTGCGTTTGCCGTGACTACAAAAAGCCCCTAAAGAATTCCGGCTAAATTTCTTTATTATGTATCATGACCGAGCTTGCTTACTATGCGTCATTTGATGTAGAATTGCTTTGTAGTTTTCCCTGATAGCTTTATTTGTAGATGTACACTGCCAAATAAATGCAGGGTGAATCAAAAAATGAAAGATAAAGAAAATTCAAAAGAAAAAGAGTCTCTTATTAATAAAATCCTTAAAAGAAAAAAACTACTTGTAGCCCTGTTTATTATTTTGGCAATCGGGTTTTTTGTTTATAGAGGAGTGGCGTCGAAAAATGGTAAAAACGGGAGCCAGTCCACAGAGGTAAAGCGGGGTGAAGTACGAGAAGAGTTGATTTTATCAGGAAAAATTGACGCGGACGAGTATGTTGCACTTTCTTATCCGGTGAGCGGAAAAGTTTCCTGGGTTGGAGTGAAAGAAGGAGATAAAGTAAAAAAAGGACAGGCTTTGGGAAAGCTGGACACAACTTCGCTTAATGCCGCGTATCAGCAAGCGCTTTCCGCTCTACGTGCCGCTGATGCAACTGTCGAAAACATTCATAACCAAGTTAAAGATCATTCAGGTGATGAAACCTTCGTTCAAAAAGACACAAGAACCACAGCTGAAGTTACAAAAGATCGCGCTTATGAAGCAGTTAAAATCGCAGAAGACAATTTAAAAAATGCAACACTGCACTCTCCGTTTGAGGGAGTAGTTACTTCAGTTACAGCACCGTTTTCCGGAATTAATGTAATTTATGCACAGACTCAGTTTGAAGTTATAAACCCCCAAACAATGTATTTTAATGTCAGCGCAGACCAGACAGAAGTTATAAATATTAAAGTTGGTCAGACGGTAAGAATTGTAATTGATTCCTACCCAAATGATACTTACGATGGGATTGTAACTTTTGTTTCGTATACCCCCCGAATTGGTGACACAGGAACAGCCTACAAAGTTAAAATTAAATTTGCAGATAGTTTAAATACCGACATCGAAAAATTCAGAATTGGCTTAGGCGGTGATGCAAAATTCATAATGTCTAAAGTCAGTGACGTTTTGTATTTGCCTCCGAAATATGTAAAGACAGACAGTAAGGGAAAATACGTCAAACTAGACCGTAAAAAGAGTAAGGTTTACGTTGAAACAGGTTTGGAGGGCGAAGATGCGATAGAAATTAAAAGTGGTGTTAACGAAGGACAAACTGTTTTTGATTAACAAAAAGTTAATCACAAGCTCTACTTATGATTAGTCTTCAAAACGTCAGTAAAATTTATTCTTTGGGAGAAGATATTGTAAACGCGGTTGTTGATATAAACCTTGAAATAAAGGAAAAGGAGTTCATTGGTATTTTAGGCTCGTCCGGATCCGGAAAATCAACTTTAATGCATATTATCGGACTTTTGGAACTGCCTACTTCAGGTAAAATAATTTTGGATGGAAAAGATATATCAAAACTTACCGATGCGGAGCTTTCTAAAATCAGAAATAAAACAGTCGGATTTGTCTTCCAATCGTTTAATTTGATAAACCGATTTACGGTTTTGGAAAACGTACTTCTTCCGACAAAATATTCAAAAGAACGAACACCTCAGGATTTTACGGAAAAAGCAATGGAACTACTTAAAAGATTCGGAATATTAGAGCGAAGAAATTTTTACCCTAATAAGATTTCCGGTGGACAGCAGCAAAGGGTTGCAATTGCAAGAGCGTTGATTATGAATCCGAAAATTATTCTGGCGGACGAACCGACGGGAAATCTTGATAGCAAAACAGGTGATGAAATTTTGGATATATTAAAGAATTTGAATAAAGAATTCGGCGTTACTGTAATTTTAGTTACTCATGAACACGATATTGCGGCAAAAACAAAAAGACAAATTTATATAAAAGACGGAAAAGTCGTAGAGAAATATTTATGAAAATACAAAACGGCTACGTTCATTTAGTTAAAACTGCCTTATCCGATTTCCGAAGAAACAAAGTTAGAACAATTTTAACTTCTTTGGGAATTATGATAGGAGTTTACTCGGTGGTGTTACTTATTGCATTGGGATTAGGCTTAAAAAATTATATTGAAGGACAATTTAATAGCATGGGGGCAAATTTAATTATGATTTTACCCGGAAGCGGATTTACAGGTGAAGGAGGAGCAGGATTTGGCGGACAAGGAACGGTCGGGGGTGTCAGTTTTGACGAAAGGGATTTAAACACCTTGGAGCGTATTTCCGAGATTGATTATATAGTACCGATAGTTATGAAAGGTGCTTCAATTGAGGGAGATAGCGATAAAAAGTTCGGATATGTAATGGGAATAAATGATGATGCTTTTAAGCTGATGAATGTTGAGATGGAATACGGTACGGAGTTTACAAAAACAGATATTCAGGCCGCAACTAAAGTATCTGTAATTGGATATACATTGGCTGAAAAATTGTACGGAAATCCGTCTGATGCATTGGGGAAAACAGTACGGGTAAATGATCAAAGATTTAAGATTGTGGGGGTAGCAAAGAAAAAAGGTGACCAACAAGCTGATGGGGCGTTATATGTTCCGTTTCGGACAACGTACGCAAGTATTAATCCCGACAAGAAATTTTGGGCAATTTATCTTGGAATAAAATCCGATGATATTTTGCCGACGGTAAAAGCAAAAGCCGAGGAAGCTTTGCTGAAGCGTTATAAAGCGGATGATTTTGCGGTGACTGAGCAGTCCGAGCTTTTAAATTCTATAAATCAGATTTTCGGAATAATAAATATGGTTTTAATTGCAATTGGATCAATTTCACTTTTGGTTGGAGGAGTAGGAATTATGAACATCATGTATGCAACAGTTACGGAGCGAACGAAAGAAATCGGTATAAGACGTGCAGTTGGTGCCACTCAAAATGATATTTTACAACAGTTTTTAACTGAATCGCTTATGCTTTCAATTTTTGGCGGAATCTTGGGACTTCTTTTCGCATCGCTCTCAGTTTTTGCAATCAGGACTTTTTTTCCGGCAAGTGTTAATTTACTTGCCGTCCTGGTTTCGTTTATTGTCCCTTCGGCAATCGGAGTTTTCTTCGGAGTTTTTCCTGCTCGCCGTGCGGCAAAACTGTCCCCAATTGAGGCAATTCGTTACGAATAGCCGGAATGTTGAACCTGTCGAAGTATTGAGGCTATTCGGTGTGAGTAGTTAATTTTGAAAATTTAGAAATGATAGAAAATACGGTATGCAAGGTTTTAAAAGTAGCCCGTAAAAATAATGGGTATGCAAAAATACAATTTGATGGTCGTGATTCTCATATTGGAGATGATACTGGGTTCTGCAGGGAGCTGGGTTGTCCACTTTATAAACGATGCACACTTAGGGGCGACCTCGTGGCTACTCCGGATAAAGAACACATTCTCAGAAACCGAATGTTTGTTCCCAGTAATTCAACCGAACTCTTGGCATTTATTGAAAATAATACAAAAACCACAACTTAATACTTATTTCTTGTATTTATACTAATTCTTAGTTAACATTAGCATATGGATAAAGTAGTGATTGTTATGGCCGCTTGGAATGAGGCGGAAAATATTAAAAAGATGGTCAATACTTTGTTTGACGAAGTATTTCCAAAAATAGATGCAGACATGCATCTTCTTGTTGCCGACAACAAATCCACGGACGGTATGACCGAAATAATCGAAGAAGAAATGAAGGAAAGAAAAAACCTTCATATTGTCCAACAAACAGGCAAAGGATTGGGAAATGCTTATATCTCCGGATTTAAATATGCCGTTGATAAATTGGAAGCTGATGCCGTGATGGAAATGGATGCTGACGGTCAACATCCGCCTGAATTTGTAAAGCCGATGGTGGATGCATATTTAGCTGGCGCAGAATATGTTATCGGGTCGCGTTATGTAAAAGGTGGCTCAATTCCGAAAGAGTGGGCGCTTTTCAGAAAAGCTGTAAGTTATTTTGGAAATCTTTATATAAGAATAGTACTTCTTAAACCGGGAATTCATGATTTAACAACGGGTTTTAGACTTACAAAAGTCAAAGGTGTTTTAGACAAAATTGATTTAGATAACCTAAAAGAGCCAACGCGGTTTGCGTACAAAATTGATCTAATTTATCAAAGTATTAAAAATTCCAAGAAAACCGTTGAAGTCCCTTTAGAATTTCGTCCCAGAATTACTGACAAGTCTAAATTTAACCAAGCGGAAACATTGGCATCACTCAAGTTGGCAACTTATTTGGGTATAAAAGATAAAGCCAGATTTATAAAATTTGGTACTGTAGGCTTTATTGGTTACGTCGTTAATGCGCTAGGACTGGAGCTTTTTGGCCGGACTGCATTTCCCGAATGGGGAATCTGGGCGGCGGCGACAGAAATGGCGATAATTTCTAATTTTATTTTAAATAATCTCTGGACTTTTAAGTCGGAGAAAATAACAGGAGTCGGAAAATTACTTTCAAAATTCCTGCAGTTTAACGGAACGTCACTCGGAGCCCTCGCAATTCAGGCGGTTTTCGGAACAATAGGTGTTTATTTCCTGGGTGCGGACAAAAGACAACTGCTTCTGCCCATTATTATTTTGTTATTAGTACTTCCGTATAACTATTTCATGTATAACGCGGTAATCTGGAAGACCTGGAAACTTCCCTGGAGCAAAAAGTGACATAGTCATCCTGAGTATAACGAAGGATCTAGTTATTTGATTAAATCACTATACAGATCTTCAAAGTTGGGATTATTTTTTAAAATTAGGTTAATTTTTCTTATTCTTGTCCAACCTTTGATCTGTTTTTCGCGACTGATTGCTTCGATACTGGAGCTAAATATTTCAAAATATATTAATTTATTAACATTATATTTGCTCGTAAACCCTTTAATGTATTTCTTCTTATGTTCATATACCCTTCGAACTATATTGTTAGTAACACCCGTGTATAGGACATTATTGTACTTGTTTGTTAGTATGTACACGTAATACACAATAGATTCTTCGCTTTGCTCAGAATGACAAAAGGGAATGATTAATAATATAATACAATATGACAGCAAAATTTCCTGTAAACAATGAGATTGAATTTAATAAATTTCTTGTTCGCGAATACCTTAAGCTTGGATCGGTAGATGAAGTTTTCAGATATCATCATCTCGACATTCCTATATCTTACGCCCAATACCAAAGAATTTTGGATAAGTGGGGAATTATAAAAGCTGCCGGACCAAACAGTAAATTAAGTGAGGTTGTTAATTTTTTGGCCAAGATGGTTCACGAGGACATCCCTTTGGATAAACTCTATAAAAAAATGCCACCCAGTTTTATAACTTCTGCGGTTACTCTTTACCGTGTGCTTTCTTACATCAAGGAAGGGGTTACAAGGAGGCTTGGGACGGGATTGATTATTACGCCTTTTAATAGCCAGAAAATGGTATTAACAGGCCGTGATGTTTCAACACCAAGGTCTTATTACGGAAAACCATTTTCTTCAATTTCTATTCCTATGGGTTTTTCAAAAATTAATGAAAAGCGCGAAGATGGGATTTTAAGGATTTTACAGCAGGAAGTATTTACTGAGCTTGCGATTGACAGAAATTTACCTCTTTCATTAATTCCAACACGGCCAAAACCATTTATGTATTTGGACATTGCAGATGTTCGGGTTGAAGTATTTCAGATTAAATTGCCCCAAAAATTGTCGAAGTTAGATAATTTCCAAAGCTATAAACTCCAGGATTATGAATTTCTGGATTTGGAAAAGTTCGGTTTGGTAAAAGACAAAAAAGAATTTAGAGCAGGTGTTTACGAGGCATTAACCGGTTACGAAAAGTATTTGGAGTTAAAGCGAAAAAATGTAGCATTTAATCCGCTTCAGGTAAAATCCGAAATTAACTACCACTTTGCACAGGAGGTTGAGTAGCAAACCTAGATTCTCTTTCTAGAACTCTGTCCCTGATTATTTTGTCGTTTCCGCAATTCGGACACACATCTCTTGCTGGAATTCTTCTGTCGCCACAATTGCCACACTTGCTTCCGGTAAATTCCGTATATGACTCTTTATTTCTCCAACGTCTTGATATAGTAGTACTAACTCCAGATTGCGCCATATATATTAAAATGTTTCATCTAGGTGTGTTTGCATTTCAGCTCTCCGTAGTTTTGACCTTGGGTGGTGGATTGAAGCTTCTACAACAGGACCAGGATTTCCATCGATAGTTCTCTTGGCTTGGCTAAGAAAAAGTAAGTCGTTTGAACTTAGGTGTGGTCTCAAGTGTATTTGTATAGGTTGCAGTGGAGGTAGGACTCCGGATCTTTCCAGCAGACTCTCTAATTTTTCAGCAATTCTGTCTGCAATCATATAAAAAGTGTATCCGACTTATCTTTTCAGGGGGTCTCGAAGCTCAAAGGAAAGGAGCCCAGTTGGAGATTGGCATTACATTTTGGGAAATGTAGGCTAGGGAAAATAAATAAATCGGTAAAGCTACTATTAAAAGTAACAATCTGAATGATTTTTTCGTGAGAGTTTCTGAGAACCCGGCTAGTATAAAGGGAACAATCGGTAATGCATAGCGGATAATGTCGCGGTGTGAAACAAATATAATGGTTGTAAAAAATACGGCTGTAAATATGGCGTACTCAAATTCTTTTTTCTCAAAAAGCTTGAAAATTCCCAAGAGTGCGATGATGTAGACTAAAACTACTTCCTCCAACCAAAAAGTATTTACCCACGGCTGGCTGTAATTAAAAATCTGAAACGGTGGGAAGAAAAGGTGGATGTTGTCGCCTGAGTCAAAATATGCATAAAAATTCCCGTATACTTTTGAATAGAGAAAAAACACCCCCAAAAGCGATAAGGGAATCAAAAAAAGCGGTAGTTTGCGAACGAAGTTAAAATTTACGGTTTTGTGACTTATCGATGCGTTGTAAATTGCTTCAAAAATAAAGAATCCAATGTATCCTGCAAAAAGTAATATCCCTGGGGATTTTGTAATCTGTGCAATTGCGCCGAATATACCGGCCAGAAGATATTTTTTATTCTTAAAATAAAAAAGTGATGCTATTATACTTCCGACAAAAAGCGGCTCGGGGGATCCGACAGATCGTACAATTAGCCACCTGGCGGGAAGGATTGCAAAAATAAGCATCATCCAGACTATATTTTCTTCACGTACAAATTGGGAAATTAATTTTTTGAAAAAGTACATTGCATAAACCGATGAAAGCACGGTAGCCGTGAGCATTGCATAAGGGTAATTTCCGATAAACGAAAATAATCTAATTAGGATTGGAAATAGTGGAAAATGTGCCGCGTAATATTCAACCGGAAGGGGAACAGAGAACATGGTTTTAATGCTTTCCGTGTTATACAAAGTTTTCGCAATAATTAAATAAAGCGGTCCGTCGTAATTAGCGACAATTGTTGCCAAGCCATTTTTTGTAAGAGGTATATTCCAAAATGAATCAAGCCTAAAAATAAATGGAATCCAAACTAAAACTATTGGGATAATTGAAAAAAACAGAACAGGAGGAAGATCTTTAAAAAATTTCTTCATTTACTTTTGATGATAACCCTTTGAGCCTGAATTGACAAGGATAAAGTTTTTGTGGAAACGTCAGCCTTCTTTATGTTAGACTTGGGGTTAATATGGCGAAATTAATTGACGAAATCTCAGCTTTCTTTCCGGCGTATAACGAAGAAAAAAATATTAAAAAGACGATTGGTGACGCAAAAAAAGTGCTTGAGGAAATTTCTTCGAAATGGGAAATAATTATTGTTGATGACGGATCACGCGACAAAACAGGAATAATTTCCGATGGTTTAGCAAAAGCCGATAAAAGGATAAAAGTTATTCACCACAGCCCAAACAGAGGCTATGGTGGGGCACTTAAGTCCGGTTATGAAAACTCAGAATTTAAATGGGTTGCATTTGCCGACGCCGACGGACAATTTGATTTCTCGGAAATAAAATTGTTTATAGAAAAACAAAAAGAAACTGACGCAGACTTGGTTTTGGGAATTAGGGGTAACAGGGCAGATCCGTTCATTCGCAAACTTTTTACGCTGGTTTGGTCAAAAATTCTGCCAAGAATACTTTTGGGTCTTCGGGTAACTGATTACTCCTGCGGATTTAAACTTATTAAAAAAGAAGTATATAAAAAAGTATTGCCATTGGTGGGGGAGGAGAAAGTTACCCAAATTGAGATGCTGGTTAAGGCGCAGCGGCACGGATTTAAATTTGCGGAAGTGAAAGTAAATCATTATCCTAGAAAATTTGGACACCAAACCGGAGCGGATTTGAAAGTAATTCTTCGAAGTCTTCGTGATTTGTTAAAACTTTGGTGGCAGATAAGATGAAAAAATTAGAAATTTATGCATTGAGTATTAAGACTTGGATTATTGAGCATAAGAAAGAGACAGTACTTCTTGCAATTATTTTACTAATCAGCGCGTTTCTCCGGCTTTATAAAATTGGCGATTACATGACTTTTTTGGGAGACGAGGGACGGGATGCTATCGTTGTCCGAAGGTTGCTTGTAAATTTTGACCCGATTTTAATTGGGCCCGGAACATCAATCGGAAACATGTATTTGGGTCCGCTGTATTACTACTTAATGGCTCCCGCACTTCTTCTTTCGAACTTTTCTCCTGTTGGTCCGGCAATTTTGATTGCGCTTATGGGAACTGTTACCGTGTTTATGGTCTGGTTTATAACCCGTGAATGGTTTGCTTCGAGAAATGTAAAAAATATCCATTATGGGGCACTCGCGGCTGCAACACTTTATGCAATATCCCCGGTTGTGATTATTTACTCAAAATCTTCCTGGAACCCAAACATCATGCCGTTTTTTTCACTTTTATGTATTTACAGCCTTTGGCAAGTCTGGGAAAAAGCAAATTATAAATGGTTGGTAGTATTGGGAATTTCTTTTTCGTTTGTACTTCAGTCCCACTACTTAGGGCTTCTTCTACTGCCGACAATATTTATTTTTTGGTTCATAGTTATTTTGAAATTAGTTAGGAATTATAAATTAGTAATTGGTAATTCCGGAAAAAGCCTAAATAACAAATCTCAACTTTCTAATTTTATAAAGTATTCGTTAATAGGTACTGTAGTGTTTCTATTTCTTATGTCTCCATTGGTCATTTTTGACGCTCGTCATGGTTGGCAGAATTTCGGAGCAATTTCAAAATTTTTTAGTGAGCGTCAAACTACCGTTTCAATAAAACCCTGGAAATCCATTCCTAACATGTTTCCAATCTGGAAAGACGATTTCATAACAAGAATTGTTGGGGGGAAGAATGCAACTGCGGGACTTTGGATTGCCTTCGGAATTTTTGATTTGATTATTCTTTATCTTCTTAAATTTTGGAAAAACCTATTTAAAATATTACGTGGTGATGATAAAGAAATCTCCGACAACAATTTTATTTCCTCATTATTTATACTGACTGTCTGGTTATTTTTTGCAATTTTGGGTCTTGGGCTTTATAAACAACATATTTATGATCATTATTTTGGTTTTATTTTTGCGGCACCTTTTATTTTGTTCGGAGGATTTTATTCTCATCTGTGGGAAAAGTACGGAGTTTGGGTAAAAGCTTTGTTGATTTTGGTTTTTGCGTATTTAATTTGTGTTAACTTGCGGGAGAATCCGCTTAAATACCGACCGAATATGCAGATGAAAAGAGCGCAAATTGTTGCGGATAAAATTAAATCGGAATCAGGAAATGAAAAATTTAATTTAGCAGTTATTGCAAAACAAAATTACGAAGACGGATACCAATATTTTCTTGAAAAAGAAAGACAACCCGTTTTCGACATTGATCCGCTTACGCTTTCTGATACGGTTGCTAACCAATTGTTTGTAGTTTGCGAAATGCCAAAAATTGAATGCGATCCAACTCATTCTCCGAAAGCCGAAATTGCCAATTTTGGTTGGAGTAAAATTGATGGGGAGTGGGAAGTTGGAGGTGTTATAGTTTATAAGTTAATACACACGCAATGAATTACAAAGAGTCAAAGGATATTTTAGATAAAATAAAAAAAGCCAAGAAAATACTTTTAAGTTGTCACAAAAGCCCTGACCCGGATAGTATTGCAAGTAACCTCGCAATGTATCAAGTTTTGACAGGTATGAAAAAGTTGATTGATGTAATTTCTCCTGATACTGTACATTCGGCTTATAATTTTGTACCTTATTTCGATAAAATAATAAAAGTTGATATTACAAAATTTGATTACAGCGATTATGACTTGTTTATTGCGCTAGATTCCTCATCATATGATCAATTAGTTGGAATAAAAGATTTAAAAATGCCAAATATCTCCATGGTTACAATCGATCATCATTCTACAAATGAAAAATATGGAGAAATTAATCTTTTGGAAGTAACAAGTTCTACGTGCGAAGTTTTATATAAGGTTTTCCACGATTGGGGTATTAAAATCACAAAGAATTTGGCAACAACTCTTTTAACAGGAATTTATGCAGATTCGGTTTCGTTTCAAACAGACAAAACATACTCTAGTACGTTTATAGTTTCAGGCGAACTTGTAAAGTTAGGTGCAAATACTAAAGACATAATTTTAAATTTATTTCACTCAAATGAATATAAACTGCTTAAATTTTGGGGTGAGATGCTGAAAAACATGAATATTGATTCAGAGTATAGATTTGTTTGGACTGCGGTTCCATACGATAAATTTCTGGAATTCGGTAAGCCTGGAGAAGCGAAGTCATTAGCGGCAAGTGTAATTTTCAGAACGGTAAAAAACACCGACTTTGGAATTGTAATAGTAGAACAAAGGCCAAATGTTTTAAATATGAGTTTACGATCTAGGACGAATTTTGATGTTTCTAAAATTGCGCAGGAGTTCGGAGGTTCTGGACACAAAGCTTCCGCAGGAGCTTGGTTTGATTTTGAAAACTTTGACGAGGCTGTCGAAAAAGTCTTAGTAACTGCCAGAAAATATGCAAAAGAATATATCGAAGAATCTTCAAATAAAAAAGAATTATGAAGAAATTTGCCTCAGATGTTTATGGGAAAATTAGAAAGGAAGTTTTTACCCATCCTTTAATCTATATTTTACTTTGTGCAATTTTGGATTTATGGCATAATCATAAACCCTTTTTAATCGGTCCGATTACAGGACTTAAGGGAATATTTTTAGGACCGTTTTATTATTACCTAATCGCACCTTTTTATTTAATCGGCCGCGGAAATCCTGCTTACCCGGCGGTATTTCTTTCGTTTACAACGGTAATGGCTATATTTATGCTTTACGTCTTGGGCACCAAGATGCACTCTAGAATTACCGGTCTTATCGCTGCCACAATTGCCGC
The DNA here is from genome assembly GCA_000993115.1 of Candidatus Woesebacteria bacterium GW2011_GWB1_38_8b. Classification (GTDB taxonomy): domain Bacteria; phylum Patescibacteriota; class Microgenomatia; order UBA8517; family UBA8517; genus GWC1-37-12b. Next base: position 32,645 of record LBVN01000018.1, on the reverse strand, counting down.
GTTTTCTTATAATATTTTTACACTTTCCCGTTGGCTTTCAAACCCTACTCCGATGCTTCTTCTTTCCACACTACTCTTTTGGTTTTTATGGGAAATTACAATAGGTGAGAAAAAGAAAATATATTTATTTTGGGTTTTAGCAGTTCTAACAATCGGAGTATCACTTCACTTTGAATCGGCAAGTGCTGTCTTTTATATACCTTTGTTTTTTGTGTTTAGCATCTGGCAGCGAAAAAAATTACCGCCTTTTAAATATATTTTAATTGCTGGGATGTTTTTTTTGGCAACACTGGCTCCCCAGATTTTATTTAATTTCCGCCACGACAACTTACTATTTAAAAATTTTTTGGATTTACTGCTTGGCGAAAAAGCATTCCGCGGTATTACAAAGTTTATATTAGAGGAAAGAGCCAAATATTTTTGGGGTGTTTATTCCGGAAAAATATTTTTAGGAACCGGAGTGTTAATCACTACTCTTGCAACAATTTCCGCTTCAATGTTATTTGGATATTTACCTAAATTTAAAAAACATTTAATTCTGTTTGCAATTTTCTTTATAACGCCGATTGTCGGCTACACACTTTTTCAGGGGAATTACGGAAATATTTACGATTATTACACGATAGGTTATTTTATGCCGCTTATTTTATTTTTTGCACTTGGTATGGGAGAGCTGACGAAACATTGGGGTGGTTTTATAATTGTTGCTTTGTATTTTTATTACTTTGCAAATTTAAACTTAGTACCTATTAAGAATTATTTAACGGCAACTGTTGCGACAAGGCCAATTGCAATCGAAGATCAACTTCAAGCTGTGAATTGGGTTTATGATGATGCCCAAAAATACAGTCAGAAGTTTAATGTTGATGTTTATGTCCCTCCCGTTATCCCCCACTCCTACGATTATCTGTTTTTATGGCAGGGAACCCTTCGACAAGCTCAGAGCTGTAAACCAACTTTGTGTGGTCTAGTAAAAACTGAAAACTTACCGGTTTTGTATACACTTTTTGAAGCAGACCCCCCCAACCCTCAAAGACTGCAAGCTTGGCTGGAAAGACAAAAGGGAATCGGTGAAGTTTTAGAAGAATCAAAATTTGGCCAAATAACTGTGCAAAGGCGAAAACGGCTTTAATTATTGGAGTTATATGTATAAAAAATTTACGGAATTTGTAAAAAATAACTGGCTAGTTATCTTAATAATTGCGGTTGGAATGTTTTTGCGTTTCTATCAACTTTTTGACCGCTTTTCTTACGGACACGATCAGGATTTGGCATCTTGGTTTGTCAAAGACATCCTAGTCAATCACCACTTCCGATTAATTGGACAGGAAACTTCAACAACCGGAATATTTATTGGTCCGATTTATTACTATTTGATGACTTTGTTTTATAAGATTTTCGGGATGGACCCTATCGGGGGAGCATATTTAATACTTACAATATCATTATTTGGTATATTGAGCTTGTATTTTGTTGTAAATAAGATATTTGGTAAAACAACAGCGGTTTTTGCTTTGTTAATATATTCGCTTTCTTTCTACATGGTCATGAACGATCGCGAAGTTGTTCCCACAATGCCAGTTATTATTTGGACCATATGGTTTTTGTACAGCTTACATTTAATCCTTAATAAAAATTGGAAAAAAGGCCTTATTTTAGTTGCAATATTGGCGACTTTGATTTGGCATATGAACTTCGCGCTTGTTTTGACGCTTCCTCTGGTAATTGTTGCAATGATTTTGTCGAAAAAGAAATTTGAATTAGGTGCTGTTATAAGATCGGCGGTGCTATTTTTGGTATTGTCATTACCTTTATTTCTTTTTGAGTTTCGGCATGGGTTTAGTCAAACAAAATCATTATTAGTTTCACTTACCACTCCTCAGCAGGATGTGATTAGTGGTTTATATAAATTTGAAAGGACGTTATTACTAATATCAAAAAATGTACACGGGTTATTAGTGGGGTCTTATCCGGGAATTAAATTTGAGTGGGTTGTTTACGTACTTACTGGAGCTCTAATAATTTTGGTCATAAAAAAATTAATTTCCTATAAATGGGCGATAATGTTTTCCGTTTGGGTTATGACTTTTTGGTTTTTCTTTTCGACATATTCAAAAATTGTATCCGAGTATTATCTAAACGGTTGCCTTTTGGTGTTTTTAGTAGTTTGCGCAATTACACTTTCAAAGCTTTACGAATCGGAAAAATGGAGGCATATATCGTTAATTTTGATAAATTTATCAGTTGTTTTTGGTATTAGAAACTTTGTGATTACCCCGATTAATAAAAGCGGGTACGTCGCCAGAAACGAAATAATAACTGAGATAAAAAGAGATTCGACTATGCGGGGTTATCCATGTGTTTCGATTTCCTATATTGCCGACCCAGGATATAATTTGGGCTATAGATATCTTTTTTATAGACAGGGATTAAAGTTAAAGCCAATTTCAGATTTTGTTCCGGTCTATACGATTGTTTATCCACTAAAAGATATTTTTAGAACAGATCAAACAAGAGGTGCAATAGGTTTAATCTATCCCGACTACAAACATTACAAGAGCGATTTGATAAATGAAAAATGTGACGGGGTCGACTATAATCTTAGTGAGCCGATGTGGGGATTTCCTGAGTAATTATTACAAAAAATATGGAAAATAAAATATTTTTATCAATAGTAACACCTGCATATAACGAAGCCAAAAATCTTAAAAGAGGAGTTTTGGGAAAAATTGTTGATTATTTGAAAACCCAAAAGTTTAGTTGGGAAGTAATTTTTGTAGATGATGGTTCCAGTGATGATACTGTAAAAATAATAGAAAAATTTATGAAAGATAATCGTGGCATTAAATTGATGAAAGAACCTCATAGAGGAAAAGGAGGAGCGATAATTGCAGGGATCCTAAAAGCCCGGGGTAAATACGTTTTGTTTTCTGACATGGACCAATCAACCCCATTGAACCAACTGGAAAAGTTTTTACCGAAAGTTGAAAAAGGATACGATATAGTGATTGGGTCAAGAAGCGGACGTCCCGGTCAGACAATTGAGAGAAAAATTATGGCTGCGGGGTGGGTAGTGTTAAGAAGTTTAATACTAAGACTTCCATACAAGGATACCCAGTGTGGGTTTAAATTATTTAAAAAAGAAGCAGCAGAGACGATATTTAAAAAAATGCGAGTATATAGCGAAAGAGTGCGGGCAAGCGGGGCTTCGGTTACGGCAGGATTCGATTTGGAAGTTTTATATATAGCTAGAAAATTAGGTTATAAAGTAGCCGAAGTTCCCGTTGAATGGTTTGAGTTTAATGAACGGCGGGAAGTGAGTCCGATTAAGGATTCCTGGGAAGGATTTCGTGATTTAGTAAGGGTGAGAATGAACGCTTTAAAAGGGGAATATAAATAGGATGTAAGTTGTAAGAAGTAGGTAGTAAGCAAAAAGTATGGATCAAAAAATTCTGCTAAAGAAACTATTCAAAGATTGGAAAATTACAATATTTATTGGTTTAATAATCCTTTTAATCGGAACATTTCTCCGAACTTTTAATTTAACTCATCTACCGGTATTTGGTGATGAGGCAATTTATATCCGTTGGGCGCAGATCATGAGAAATGAACCGACACTTCGGTTTTTACCTCTATCGGACGGAAAGCAACCCCTTTTTATGTGGGTTATGATGCCCTTTTTAAAAATATTTAGTGACCCTCTGGTTGCCGGAAGAATGGTAAGTGTTTTAACCGGGTTAGGAACCGGAATTGGAATATTTGTACTTTCATATTTACTTCTTAAATCAAAAAATGTTTCTCTTGCCTCTATGTTTATTTATATGATTGCCCCGTTTGGATTTTTCTTTGACCGGCTTGCAATGGCCGATTCGTTATTATCGTTTTTCGGGATTTGGAGTGTAATTGTGGCAATCTTGTTAGTAAAACTACAACGTCTGGATTTAGCAATGATTCTTGGGTTTTTATTAGGAGGGGCACTTTTAACCAAATCTCCGGCTTTGTTTTTCTCCCTTTTAATACCGACTACTTCTTTATTGGTAAAGTTCACTAAATCCAAAAACCCAAACTTAGGAAAAATACTAAAAATATTGTTGTTATTTTTCATTTCATACTTTATTGCGTATTTTTCGTACAATTTTATCCTCCGATTGGGCCCGAATTTCCACATGATTGGTCTTCGAAATTTGGATTATGTTTTTCCAATTTCTCATCTTTGGCAAAATCCGAAAGATCCTTTTATTTTTCATTTCGACAGGGCAAGAGAGTGGTATGTAATTTATGGATCCTGGTGGTTGGTGGGATTATTCCTATTTGGTTTGGCAAATATAAAAAAGTATTGGAAAGAGGTACTCGTACTTATCGGCTTATTTATTATTCCAATTTTAGTGCAGTCGATGTTTGCAAAAGCATTTACGACAAGATATGTTTTTTTTACATTTCCTTATTATGCAATCCTTTGTGGAATAGCATTTAAAGATTTTGATTTTAAAAAAACATACGCAAAAATAAAAGGCGTACTTATGGTATTATTTGCTGTCCAGTCAATATATTTCTTCTTTATATTTCAAACAAATCTACAAAAAACCCCATTAGCACGAACGGACAGGTCTGGATTTTTTGAAGAATGGACATCGGGGATTGGGATAAAAGAATCGACAGATATTATTGTTGGGGAGTATATGAAAAATCCTTCCAAAAAAATAGTTGTAGGAACAGAAGGATATTTTGGAACCTTACCCGACGGTTTTCAGATGTATACCGCCGCCTATCCGATTTCAGTTATCGGAGTTGGGATTGATTTACACGAGATACCAAGAAACTTAAATGAATCTGTCGAATTTGGAAACAGTACATATTTAGTTATTAACAGTTCACGGCTTAAAATGCCACTGGATTCACCTGAATTTGAAATTGTTGCATCTTTCCCAAAAGCATTCCGGCCACAATTTGTTCACGAATACACGCTTCATGGTCCGAGAGATACTTTGTACCTGATTAAGATTAAGAATATGAACCCGATCTCTTCAGGAAGGCGTGAGTGGGTTTTGTTTTCGTAAATGTACAATATTGTAATATAATTGATATTGATTATGCTTTCCAAGCTTTCCGGCAAGTGGTATTTAAAAATTCTAATATTGGGTTTATTAATCCGTGTAATTCTAATGCCAATTACCCTTCATCCCGATTTATGGGGACACACCTTTACTGCTTATTTTTTTGCCTACGAGGGAAAGCTTAATGTTTACGAATATATGGTTAATCTTCCCAAAGATCATCCAATTCTGACTACTTTTTCAATAAATGATATTTTTATATATCCGCCCTTAGCTTATTTTTCTTTAGGATTTTTCCGCTTAGCGATAAAACCTTTTGTTGATCCAAACTTTGTTCCTTTTGTGATGTCGCACATGGCCGACCTTTACTCAAGAAACGATTTGAAATTAAATATTTTTCTTTATAAGCTGCCATATATTTTTTTTGATTTAGGTTTGGGATTTATGATTTCAAATTTTTTTACGGATATTGTTAAAAAGAAAAAAGCTCTCATCCTTTGGATTCTTAATCCTGTAACTCTTTATGCTACTTTCATGATAGGGCAATTTGATATTTTACCTGTATTTTTTGTAGTTTTGTCATACTTTCTTGTAGCTAAAAATAAACCTTATTTGGCAATGTTGTCTTTGGGAATTGGAGGCTCTTATAAAATGTTTCCTTTATTGTTCATTTTGCCATTGGCATTTGTATTAACTTCTAATGTTAAACAAAGGATAAAATATACAATTTCCGGGTTTCTACCTTTCGTTTTGATTATCCTTCCTTTTATTGGGTCAAGTGTATTTCGTCAAATGGTATTGTTTTCTCCCAAAAGCCAAAAAATGTTATTTATGGGTTTTCCTGTATCCGGAGCTGAGGTCTTGTTTCCTTTTGTGATATTATTGTGTTTATTTTATTTTTATTTATATTATCTTAAAAATAAATATGAGATTAATAATATTTTTATCTTTATTTTGCTTTTAATATTTTCGATTACACATTATCATCCCCAATGGTTATGATGTTTGATCAAACTTTAAATATTGGTCTATTTAATCCCTTAAACGAATCTTTAAGTTATGTTGCTCCGCTGTCGAGTTATATCCAGAGATATTTTGATGTGAATCTGCTAAAAAGTCTTGTCAGAAGCATATTTGCAGGTGCCTCAATTTTCTATCTGTATCTACTATCCAAAGAGGATAAAATATTAATAAATGATAAATAAAATTAAAAATTCCCTAGTAATATTTTTGATATTGGTTGTTGGAATATTGGCCTCAAGGGATTTATTTAGGTTCGGTTATTTTCCAATGCATGATGATTTGCAAATGATGAGACAACTTCAGTTGGAAAAGTGCTTTAAGGATGGGCAAATTCCCTGCCGCTGGGTTCCTGATATGGCGTACGGCTATGGATTTCCGCTTTTTAATTATTATCCTCCGCTTCCATATTTAATCGGACAGGTATTTAGAACAATGGGGTTGCCTTTTACAGATACTGCAAAATATACCTTTGCGCTTTCGATAATCCTTTCAGGGATAACGATGTATTTATTTTCCCGAAGATTTTTTGGAAAGTTTGGAGGATTTATTTCATCAGTTTTTTATGTCTGGGCTCCGTATCATGCTGTAGATGTTTATGTTAGAGGTGCAATGAATGAAAGTTGGGCTTTGGTTTGGTTTCCTTTGATATTCTTGTCCTCGTACGAAATGTTAAAAACCAAAAAGAAATTTCTTGAAAACGGGTGGGGATTGGTTTTTTCGGTATCATTATTTTGTCTTTTGACAACACACAATTTGATGGTTTTGATATTTATTCCAATTGTGATGGTCTGGCTTTTTTTGCGTTTGTTTATCGAAAAAGCTATAACCAGTAAAATTTTTGAATATCTATTTTATGGGCTATTGGGACTTGGAATGGCATCTTTTTTTACATTACCGGCTTTGTTGGAAAATAAATTTACACAAGTGAAATCTCAGCTTCAGGGATATTATGATTATTCTGCACATTTTGTAAGTATTTATCAGCTTCTTTTTTCCAGATTTTGGGGGTTCGGGCCTTCTGTCTGGGGAATCGAAGCGGACCGTATGGCTTTTCCGGTTGGACATTTTCATTGGATTGCCTCAATTATCGTAATATTTTTGTTAGCTGCTTACCTTATCAAAAAGAGAGATAAATTGATAATAATCATAAAAGAAAATGATACACTATTTCTTACAGGATTTTTGTTTTGTGTTGGTTGGGTTAGTGCATTTTTTGTGCATCAAAAATCGGCCATTATATGGTCTGCCATTGAACAACTTCGATATTTACAATTTCCCTGGAGATTTATAACAATTACAATTTTCTCCTTCTCTTTTATCGCAGGTTTTATTCCCTATATTATATTAAAGTTTTTTGAAGGAAGAAGCTGGCTTATAAAATTTTCACTTAAAATTTTTTCAAGTGCAATATTATTATTATTAACTTTACTTTTAATTGTTTTTAATTGGAATTATTTTAAAGTTGAAACAATAGGACCAGTGACAGATGAGGGAAAGTTTTCCGGTGTAGCTTGGGATTTGCAGCAGACAGCCGGAATTTATGATTATTTACCCATACAAGCAAAGATTGCTCCCAACGGACCCAAAAGGGTAATTGCTGAAATAATGGACGGAAAAGTTGAAATTAGTGAGCCGTCTGAAGGAACCAATTGGATAAGATTTAAAGCTAAAGTATTATCCGAGGATTCCAAAGTAAGAATTAATACGCTTGATTTTCCCAATTGGAGAGTTTTTGCAAACGGTATTGAGCTTAAAAAATATATTCCTGAGGAAGAGATGTTCGGCAGATTCTGGATTGACCTTCCAATGGGAGATCATGAGATTTACGCCAAACTGTATAATACACCTGTCAGAACGATATCAAATATTATTAGTTTGGGGTCATTCTCACTCTTTTTTATTGTACTTTACCTTCGTAGAAATAAACCAAAGAACATTTAATTCCCCTTTAACCATAATATTGGTAAAATAGATTCATGGATGAAAATTCCGGTCACTTGGATCCGACAAACGAAATTACACTTGATAATGTAAAAAAACGTGCTGTTTCGGGAGTAGCAGTGCTCACGGGGAGAACCCTAATCCTTAATGTAATTTCTTTTGTTGCACAAGGCCTTTTGTGGTTATTTATTGAACCGGGAGAATTCGGTGTATTTTTATTGGTTTCTGCAACCATTAATTTTTTAAGCTATTTCGCTGATATCGGTCTTGGGGCGGCGCTTATTCAAAAAAAAGAAAAGCCTGAATCTTCCGATTACAAAACCGTATTTGCAGTTCAGGAGATTCTAGTCGTAACAATTTGTCTGGTTGTATTCGCAATCAGCCCGATTATTTCCAGGACTCACTCACTTAGCCACCAGGGATTAATGCTTTTGTATGCCCTAAATATTTCTTTTTTCCTAGCATCACTTAAGAATATCCCGTCAATAATATTGGAGAGAAAATTGGATTTTGTAAAATTTGTAGTACCTCAAGTTTTGGAGAATGTGATTTATAACGTGACATTAGTTTATTTTGCCTGGCGAGGATTTGGAATAACAAGCTTTACTTATGCTGTTTTGGTTCGCGGGGTTTTGGGGGTAATTGCAATGTATGTAGTACAGCCGTGGAAGCCTGGTTTCGCCCTTTCTAAAAGTTCGCTTAAATCCCTTCTGAAATTCGGTATACCTTATCAGATAAATAATTTACTGGCTACAGTTAAGGATGACGGTATGACAATTGTCGTTGGAGGAATTCTGGGTTCGTACGGATTGGGAATTTTAGGTACTGCCCAAAAACTAGTCCAATATCCTTTACGATTTTTTATGGATAATGTAACAAAAGTTACTTTCCCGGCGTTCTCAAGAATGCAGGACGATAAGGCTGACCTAGAGAGGTCACTTACCCGCTCGATATTTTTTATTTGCGCTTTGGTTTTTCCCAGTATTATCGGTTTAATTGTTCTTTTTCCGGTTTTAATTGAAGTAATACCAAAATATAAAAAGTGGGAGCCTGCATATATTCCAATAATACTGCTGTCGGCCAATACGCTCATCGCCGCAGCAACTACCCAACTTACCAACCTTCTTAATTCAACCGGAAAGATTAAAACGACAATGAAATTGATGGTTATGTGGACAACACTAACCTGGATTTTAGTTCCGATGTTATCTATCAAATACGGTTTAAACGGAGCGTCTTTGGCCTACGCTTTAGTAAGTGCAAGCTCGTTTGTGGTTTTTTACATTGTTAAAAAAGCGCTTAATTGGTCGATCTACGGCAGTGTAGTAACGCCTCTAATTGCATCATTATGTATGGGACTCGGTCTATTTTTGTTAAAAGGATTGATAAACAAGAGTTCTCTGTTGGTGTTTTTTGTTTTGATTATTTTCGGATCGGTTATTTATGCGTCGAGTCTTTATTTACTGGAAGGGAAAAAACTTATCGAAGATGTTAAAAAAATTATTACGCCTTTTGTCAAAAAGTAACATTTATTTAATCGCAATTATATTTATCGGAACATTAACCTGGTCACTAACTATGGTAAAAAGCGGTATTTTAAGAGATTATGGAGTAGGTTTTTGGGGACCGAACGGACATGATGGTATTTGGCATATTGCTGTTATCGAAAGTCTTGCCCGCGGAAGTTGGGGAATGCCTGTTTTTGCGGGAGATACATTTAGAAACTATCATGTGGGTTTTGATTTAATAACCGCAATAATTCATAAGTTAACCTTTATCCCAGTACCAGTTTTATACTTTCAAATACTTCCCGTTGTCTTGGCATTATTAATAGGATTTTACTGTTATAAGTTTGTATCTCTTTGGACCGGTTCACCCAAGAGTGCGTTTTGGTCAACATTTTTTGTTTATTTTGGAGGAAGTTTTGGATGGTTGGCCAATTTAATCCGTTATGGTAATTTTGACGGGGAGTCGCTATTTTGGTCTGCACAATCTATTTCTACATTAGTTAATCCTCCATTTGCATTATCAATTCTTATTATATTTGTCGCGTTAATATATTTAACTGAAGGAAAAAAAGAAAATGACAAAAAGAAACTTATGATCGCAACTTTTCTTTTTGGAGTTTTGATACAGGTTAAAGTATATGCAGGACTTTTAATTTTAGGAAGTTTGTTTTGCTCATCAATCTGGGAAGTTTTTAAAAAACAAAATTTTACTTTACTTAAGATATTTACGGGTGCACTAATTATATCAATTTTGGTATTTTTTCCATTAAACACAACTGCTTCGAGTCAAATAATCTGGCAGCCTTTTTGGTTTTTGGAAAACATGATGGCATTAACAGACAGACTAGGTTGGCTAAAATTTCATTCCGCAATGACAACTTACAGGTTCGGTCATATTTACCTGAAAGCAATTGTTGCTTATTCTGCCGCATTTGCGATTTTTGTAATAGGAAATTTTGGAACGAGGTTTATTTCTCTTATTTGGTTTATTAAAAAAATAGTTAAGTATAAAGAAGTCAACTTTGTTGAATTATTATTTGGGTCAATGGTAATTGCAGGAGTTATAATTCCGATGTTTGTTGTTCAATCCGGAAGTCCTTGGAATACTATACAGTTTATTTATTATTCGCTTATATTTTCAGGAGTTTTGTCGGGGATTGTAATTGGTGAATGGTTAAACTCAAAGAAGAGCGTGGTTGCAAGCATCGTTGCCTCTTTAATTATACTTATCACGATTCCAACTTCCATTGCAACACTAACGCACCATTATTTACCAATTCGCCCACCCGCAAAAATTTCGAAGGAGGAGCTGGAGGCTTTGAAATTTTTAGCAAAACAAACAGACGGTTTTGTGCTTACATACCCGTTTGATATAAATAAAGCAAAAGAGGCAGCGATAAATCCTCCAAGACCGCTTTACTTATATGACTCAACAGCATATGTTTCAGCTTATTCAAAAAAGGACATTTATCTTGAGGATGAAGTAAATTTGGATATCACTGGATATGATTGGAAAACACGGCGCGATGAGGAGCTTTATTTTTATGATAGTTTAGATCACGGTTTCGTTCGTGAATTTTTATTATCGAATGATATAAACTATGTGTATTGGCTTAAAGGTCAACGGGCCAGATTGGGTGAGTCACAACTGGGACTCAATATGATATTTGAAAACGAGTACGTAACTATTTACAAAGTCCAAAAGTAAAAAATGATTTCGGTAGTAATTAACACATTAAATGAGAGTGCGCGTTTAGCTGATGCAATTTCATCGGTTAAGAAGTTTGCAGACGAGATAGTTGTCATCGATATGGAGTCGGATGACAGGAGCGTTGAGATAGCTAAAGACTTGGGTGCAAAAGTATTTACACATAAACGGATGGATTATGTCGAATTGGCTAGGAATTTTGGAATTTCGAAAGCCAGTGGAGATTGGATTTTGATTCTGGACCCTGATGAGCAGTTGTGTCCCTCACTTTCGGTAAAACTTAAAGAAGAAGTAAAAAATAATACTGCGGATTATTTTCGAATTCCTCGTAAAAATATTGTTTTTAATAAGTGGCTTAAATACTCACGGTGGTGGCCGGACTATAATATCCGATTTTTTAAGAAAGGGTCAGTTGAATGGAGCGAAATGATACATTCGGTTCCGATTACTACCGGACGAGGAGCGGATGTCGACGAAAGGGAAGATAATGCAATAATTCATCACCATTATGATTCCATTTCGCAGTATTTGGAACGTCTGAACCGCTATACGAATGCTCAATCGGCTGAGCGGGTGAAAAAAGGAGAAAAATTTTCGTGGAAAGATTTATTGATAAAACCTTCAAATGAATTTTTAAGCAGGTACTTTTTAGGTCAGGGATACAAAGATGGAGCACATGGGTTAGCTTTATCTCTTCTTCAGGGGTTCAGTGAGTTAATAGTATTTTTAAAGATTTGGGAGATAAATAAATTTGAAAAACAAAACACTCCACTTTCGAATGTTCTTACAACTTTGAAAATTATTGAAAAAGATTTTCACTTTTGGGAGGCAGACTCAATGGTAAAGGAAAATGGCGGACTGGTTTATCGAATAAGGCGAAAATTGAAGGTGTAGTTTTTATGAAATTATCTGTAGTTATTTTAAACTGGAATAGAAAAGGAGATACAAAAGAGTGTGTAGATTCACTTCTTAAATCAAATTTAAAAAAGGACGAAATCGAAATAATTGTTGTCGACAACGGTTCAACTGATGGTTCTGAAGAGGAACTAAAAAAAATCAAAACCAACGGTTTTTCTTATGAAGTAATTCCTACCGGAAAAAATTTGGGGTTTGCGGCAGGCAATAACGTTGGTATTAAACATGCCCTAAACCACGATTCAAAATACATTTTTATATTAAATAACGATACTGTAGTCCACGAAGATTTAATTGAGAATCTTCTAAAGGCGAGTTTGGAACATCCGCAAGCCGGAATTCTTACTCCGAAGATATATTTTGCTAAAGGTTTTGAATTTCATAAAAATAATTACAAAAAAGAAGAAACGGGGAAAATATTGTGGTACGCGGGAGGAGAAATCGATTGGGATAATGTTTACGGGAAAAATATTGGTGTTGATGAGCCTGATCGCGGACAATACAATACACAGCAGCCGGTAGATTTTGCAACCGGAGCTGCAATGTTTATTAAAAGTGATGCCATTAAAAAAACAGGAATGTTTGATGAGAAATATTATATGTACTTGGAAGATGCAGACTTATCTATTCGGATGAAAAAAAACGGATTTGAAGTCGTTTATATTCCAGAGGCACGATTATGGCATAAAGTATCACAAAGTAGTCGAATTGGTAGCGAATTAAATGATTATTACATTTCGAGAAACAGAATGCTGTTTGGGTTAAAGTATGCCAGTATTAGGACAAAGGCGGCATTAGTTAAAGAAAGCGTAAAACTCTTAAGTGGTGGACGTAAATGGCAGCGTATGGGGATTAGAGATTTTTATTTGTTCAGGTTTGGAAAAGGAAGTTGGTAATAATGAATAAAAAAACGATAAGCGCGGTAATAATTGCAAAAAATGAAGAGAAAAATATAGACGATTGTTTAAAGTCGGTTACGTGGTGTGATGAAATTGTTGTTGTAGACACCGATTCAACTGACAAAACTGTTAAGATTGCAGAAAAATTTACGAATACTATTTACAAAACTAAAGGAGGTAATTATTCAGATTGGCGTAATTTAGGTTTGGAAAAAGCAAAAACTGACTGGATTATTTATATTGATTGCGATGAAAGATGTTCCGACAAATTGAAAAATGAAATTTTAGAAGTAATCAACTCGGAAACAAAGTATTCATTATTTGTAATCCCTCGGCAAAATATTATTTTGGGTAGGTTAATGAAACACGGTGGCTGGTGGCCGGATTACGTTAAAAGACTTTATAAAAAAAATCATTTGAAAAAATGGACTGGGGATTTGCATGAAGAACCAATATACCTCGGTAAATTAGGATATTTAGAAAATCCGCTAATACATTTAAAACACAATAATTTAACTGATATGTTGGAAAAAACTAATACATGGTCTGCAGTTGAGGCACAATTAATGTTTAAGGCAAATCATCCTAAGATGAATACCGTACGATTTATTACTGCGATGAGTAGGGAACTTTGGAAAAGACTGTTCGTCGAAAAAGGTTATTTAGACGGACAGGAGGGTATAATTTATTCTATCTATCAAATGTATTCTAAGTCTATATCTTACGCTAAACTTTGGGAAATGCAGGAAAACAAATTAAAAATATAATGAGAGCGGCTATTTACAATCCATATTTGGATACATTGGGTGGAGGAGAACGATACACTTTGTCTTTTGCGAAAGTCTTACTTAATAACGGTTTTGACGTGAACATATTTTGGAAGGACTCATCAATTTTAGATAAATTTGAGAAAAGATTCGGTATAACGTTAAACGGACTAAATACAATTGACGATATAAAAAAAGGTGAAGGATATGACTTGTGTTTTTGGGTATCGGATGGCAGCATTCCGATTCTTCATTCGCGAAATAATATTTTACATTTTCAATTTCCTTTCCAGAATGTATCCGGAAGAAGCCTACTAAACAAAATGAAGCTTTATAGAATAAACCATATTGTTGTTAACAGTTTGTTTACAAAAAATTTCATAGATAAAGAGTATGGTGTTAACTCCGAGGTAATTTATCCGCCTGTAGATGTCGATAAAATCAGAACTCTTAATAAACAGAATGTTATTTTGTCGGTCGGAAGATTTTCTCAACTCACTCAGGCAAAAAGACAGGACGTTTTGATAAGTGCATTTCAAAAACTTGTTAAAAAGGGAATCAAAAATTGGAAATTAATATTGGCTGGAGGAACTGAAGTTGGCGCGCATGAATATATTAAAAGCTTAAAAAATATGATTAAAGATTTAAACATTGAAATTATTGAGAGCCCGGATGTAAAAACACTTTATAGTCTGTATGGAAAATCAAAATTATTTTGGTCGGCAAGCGGTTTTGAAATAGATGAATTAAAAGATCCTATGAAAGTTGAACATTTTGGAATCAGTACAGTTGAGTCTATGGCCGGTGGGTGTGTTCCACTTGTCTATAATGCAGGAGGCCATAAAGAAACTATCCAAAATGAAGTGAACGGTTATTTGTGGCATAATACAAATGAACTTGTTAAAAAAACAGTAGAGCTAATAAATGACAAAGAAAAACTTCAAAAATTATCAGAAAAAACAATCGAAGACTGTCAAAAGTTCAGTTTACTTCAGTTTGAAAAAAAGATTGTTTCAATTCTTTAAAAAATATTGGCCGATCTTTATATTTATTCTAATTTCACTCTTATTTTTTTACCCCGTATTTTTAGAAAACAAAATACCTCTACCGACAGATGCTTTGGTCGGGGCTCACATACCATGGTCTGAAGTTAAATGGAAAGGTTATCCAGCTGGAGTACCGATTAAAAATCAGGAAATTACAGACGCAATATCCCAGTTTTACCCATGGCGAAAGTTGGTCGGTGAATTTTGGAGAGCTGGAAAAGTCCCATTGTGGAATCCATACATGTTTAATGGAACTCCTTTTTTAGCTACACTTCATTCCGCTGCTCTCTATCCTCTGAATTTGCTTTACGTATTTTTTAATGACTATATTGCCTGGAGTAGCCTGGTTTTCTCGCAAATACTTCTTTCCGGGATTTTTATGTACGTCTTTCTTAGAAGTCTAAATTTAAGAAATATAGCCTCACTTATGGGTGGAATAACTTTTGCTTTTTCAGGATATATGGTTGCTTGGCTCGAATTTGCGACAGGTGGTCATGCAGGACTTTGGTTACCACTTTTGTTATATTTTGAAAGAAAAATGCTTTTAGAAAAAAAAGCAATTTACGTTATTGCAGTAGTCGCCACATATTTTATGATTTTTACTGCGGGAGATTTTCAAGTCCCACTGTTTATAAGTATTACTTATTTATTGTTTGGAGCTTATTTGATTTACTTCGAAATAAAACAAAAAAAAGAAAGCTTGAAGAACTTGATATATCTAATCTGTTAGACAGTATGACCCATATATAAAAGAATATTTTTATGGTTTGATGGGTTGGGAAAAAATAACAAATTTTATTTGGCCTGATTTCTTCGGAAATATTGTTACCAGAAATTATTGGGGTAAATATGGTTTTCACGAATATATAAGTTACGTGGGAATAATTCCCTTAGTTTATGTTTTTTATTCGTTTATTGTTAAAAAAGCAATATTAGAGAAATTTTTTTGGTTCCTGTTATTTATAAGTTTAATATTTTTATTTCCGACTCCTTTTGGCCTATTACCTTATAAATTACAAATTCCCGGATTAAGTACAAGTTCTGCAAGCAGGATTATTTATTTAGTTGATTTTAGTTTGGCAGCGCTAACTGCTTATGGGATAGACAAATGGTTGAAATCAAAAGACACTAAGTTATTAAAAATTACATTTTTAATAACGGTACTGTGCTGTATAAGTATGGGGTTATTGAGATTGATAATGCTTAATAGTCAATATACAAACTTTACTTATCCAACAATATCTAACTTAAGTGTTTCTTTTCGAAACATGATTCCTCAAACAGTTTTATTGATATTCTTTTTGTGTGTTTTAACAGTGTTTTACAAAGCTAAATTGGTATTTGGAGGTAGAAAGATCGAAAATTATTTCCTTTACCTTACGGTTGTATTGATGATGCTTTTATCTCTTGCCGATATTCTAAGATTTGCCTGGAAAAATACAGCTTTTGGACCGATAAAGTTCTTGTTTCCCGAGACAGAAATAACCAACTATTTAAGTAACAATAGCGGAACTTCACGAATTGCAGGCGGAATTCCAACTAATTTGTTTATGCCTTACAAGCTGTATTCGGCGGAAGGATATGATCCGTTATATCCTGAAAAAAACTCGAGGTGGTATTCGATTGTTGATTGGGGTAACACTGATAATTTAGGTGGAAGATACGGGATAATACACTATTTTGAATCGTCAGCGATTAACTATGCGGCTGTTAAATACATTGTTGATTATAAAAAAGACATTCATGGTCAAATAAATAGTAAGGGAGATTTCTACAAGGGCGTTGATTCCCTGCGATACCTCGAAGTATTTAGAGAAGGTGAAATAACTATATTTGAAAACAAGAAAGCTCTTCCTTATGTTTGGTTAACAAATAATTATTTTGTAGCTGAAAATATTAATGATTCGGTAAATAAAATGATCAAGTCCGATTATCCAATACTGCTGCTTAATAAAACACCTCGTGAAATCTTGGGGAAAAATAACCCCAAGTACAGCGTTACAGAAATTGTTAAAGGATATAATGAAATTAAATTTAATACGTCTTCGGATGAAGATTCGCTTTTGTTTTTATCCGAATCATATTATCCAGGTTGGAAGGCTTACGTTGATGGAAAAGATTCCGAAATATTTGTCGCAAACTATTTATTTCAATCAATTTTTATCCCAAAAGGTGAACATTTAGTTAGTTTTCAATACAAATCAATGTCGTATAAAATAGGTATAGTGTCCTGTATAATTACCGTTAGCTTACTGATTGGATTATGGGTATATGAACGAAAAAGTATCAATATTAATCCCGACATTTAACGGGAAAGAGTTGTTAGAAAAATATTTGGGTAGTATTTTGAGTGCTTGTGAAAATTCAAAGAATAATATCCTGGAAGTAATAGTGATTGATGATGGTTCAACGGACAAAACCATAGATTATCTAAAAAAGAATTTTCCCAAAATACGGACAATCAAACATACAGTGAACCGTGGTTTTTCTTCAGCCATCAATACAGGAGTAAGAATGGCTAAAGGAGAATTCATTTCTCTTTTAAATAACGACGTCTCGGTTGATATAGACTTTATAGAATCCTCATTGAAACTTTTTGAACAAAAAGAGGTGTTTGCAGTATCATTTCATGAAAAAGGGTATGGAGGAAGTCACGGAAAATTTATGGACGGTTTTGTTGTTCACATTGGACAAAAAGAAACGCAAAATGTAGTAAAAACATTTTGGGCAAACGGGGGAAGCTGCATAATGCGGCGAAAAGTATTTTTGGAGTTGGGGAGTTTTGACGAACAACTTTTGAGTCCTTATTATTGGGAGGATTTAGATCTTTCATACCGGGCACAAAAGCGGGGGTTTATAATCCTTTGGAATCCACAGTCACACGTTACACATATTCATGAATCAACAACAAGTAAAATTTCAAAAAAATACAAAGAACGGATTTTGGAAAGAAACCAACTTTTATTTATTTGGAAAAATTTAACTTCAAAAGTATATATGCGCAAACATTTAATTGGTTTGGTAAAGAGAATAATAAAACACCCCGGTTATATACTAATTTTGGTAATGGGAATTTACAAACTTCCCATTGTACTTAAAAGAAGGAGGAAGGAAGTTAAAGAGAGTAAAATCTCTGACGAAGCAATATTTTCTAGCTTTTCATAGTAACTTTTGTTTTATGGATGTTTCGATAATAATACCGAACTTCAACACTAAAAAATTAGTACTTGATTGTGTCGCATCAATTAAAAAAAGTAGACCGAAATCAAGCTTTGAAATTATTGTAATTGATAATGCTTCAACTGACGGTAGCGTAAAGGCTTTAAAAAATAATTTCCACAAGGACACTATCGTTATTGAAAATAAAGAAAATCTTGGTTTTTCAAAAGCTTGTAATTTAGGAATAAAAAAAGCTGGGGGAAAATATAAACTAATATTGAATTCCGACACTTTAGTAAAAGAAGGCGCAATTGATTTGCTGTTGGATTTTGCTGAAAGTAATCCCGATGAAGGAGTTATAGGTTCACAGCTTTTAAATAAGGATGGGAGTGTTCAAGCTTCGTGTTTTAGATTTCCGACTCTTATTCGTACGATAGAGCAATTTTGGTTGGGACATAAAAATATTTTAGATAAATATGCACCATCCGGTGAGAACCCTCAAGTGGTGGATGCAGTGGTAGGAGCAAGTTTTTTAATTACACCCAAGGCATTAGAAAAAATTGGATTTTTTGATGAGCGTTATTTTATGTATTACGAGGATTTGGATTATTGTAGGCGTGTTTGGAAAAACGGACTAAAAGTATTTTATTTACCTAACTCTCGAGTCATACACTATCATGGTGAAAGTGGAAAAAACATCGCAGATGGTCAAAATCAATGGAGGCGATTGATTACTTCAAGTAAAATTTACCATGGTTTGGTAAACCACTCTGCAATTACTTTTATAATCTGGACTACAACAAAGTTACAAAAAATAGTTAGGTTTCTTAAGGGAAAAGATTGGTACAATGTACGCAACTAGTACACCAATAAAGTAGTTACTTTATATTAATAGTATGACAACATATTGTCAGAGACTATAATGGTTTAGAAAATTAATTATGGATAAAAACAAAAAAATATTAATAGTAATACTTCTTTTAGCTTCATTTCTTCGTTTTTGGAAAATAAATGAAGTGCCGGTTTCACTTTTTGGAGACGAATTGGACGTTGGGTATCAGGCTTACTCGATTTTAAAAACAGGTAAAGATTATTCGGGAAATTCTTGGCCTATGCATTTTCATTCACTTGCAGAGTGGAGGACTCCTTTGTATTTATATTCTTCCGTCCCCACAGTCGCGATTTTTGGAATAAGTCCCCACAGTCGCGATTTTTGGAATAAGTCCTCTTGGCGTACGCTTACCCGCAATGATCTTTGGTGTACTTGGGGTTTGGGCGATGTATTTGGCTGTAAAAGAAATTTTAAGTTA
Organism: Candidatus Woesebacteria bacterium GW2011_GWB1_38_8b; assembly: GCA_000993115.1. Classification (GTDB taxonomy): domain Bacteria; phylum Patescibacteriota; class Microgenomatia; order UBA8517; family UBA8517; genus GWC1-37-12b. The sequence goes on along the minus strand of LBVN01000018.1, from coordinate 13,315 downwards.
CGGAGTCGAATATCAAAAAAATCACCCCAGGGCACTACTTGCTGCTTTCCTGCTGACAATTTCACCGTGGCATATACAGTACAGTCGGGCTGCATTTGAAGTTACAATGCTTCTGGCATTTCTACTTTTCGGTTTGTATTTCTTTTTTAAGTCACTTCGAAAGGACAGTGGTAAATACCTTTGGATTGCTATTGCGTTTTTTGTTTTAACCCCCTGGATTTATAGCACCGCAAAATTATTTATGCCTCTCTTTATGCTCGTGCTTTTAGTTCTTTTCAGAAAAGAAATTATACGAATACCTAAAAAAGATTTATTAAAAACATGTCTTGTAGGACTTATTCTTGGTATTCCGATTGCATACAGTACAATTTTCGGAGGAGGAGCACAGCGTTTCAATTATTTGAGCGTTTTTACAGATCCGACTATGGAAGGAGACGTAGGTTTTGCGCGGCTTAATGACGCGAAAATGGTTCAAAAATACGGCGGGGGAATTATTGAAAAAGCTATGGCTAGAGCGGCTCATAATAAATATACTTTTTGGGGTGAAAAAGTAATTGATAACATGTTCGCTCCGTTTTCATCTGATTTTCTTTTTAATAAAGGGGATATTAATCTTAGGCATTCTGTTGAAGGAGTGGGACAGTTGTATAAAGCTGATGCAATCGGGCTTTTATTGGGAATTGGTCTGTTTTTCTTTCTTCATAAAAATAAAAGAATTATTGCAGTCATGGCTTTGTGGATATTATTAGGAGTAATTCCGGCTTCAATAACACGGGATGGAGGAACTCATGCAACGAGATTGATTTTAATTTTACCACCGTTAATATTTTTAATATCGTACGGTTTGGTTGTTTTTTATAAAGTTTTAGCGGGTCGTTGGAAATATATTTTTGCACTCACCGTTTTTGTACTTATGAGTATTAATTTTACCTTTTATCAACATAATTATTGGGTCCATAACCCCTGGTATAGTGAGAGGTGGTGGCACTCAGGATTTAAAGAAACATTTGAAGCAATGCGTGAGGTGCAGGACAAGTACGACAAAATAATTATTTCAAACGCCAATGAACCGCCTCTGATCTTTTTCTTGGCATGGAACCAGTATCCTCCTGAAATTTATCAAAAAGGTTTGCAGGACGAATACATTGCCGGTTTTGAAACACTTAAACACACCGGCAAATACTATTTCGGTCAAGTAGGAAAGGAAGGGTTTTATGCACTACCGAGGATTTTGGATGATAAAACGCTGTATATTGCAGTGCACAGAGAAGTCGGTACTAATTTAATAATGGAGCCAAATAAAGTACCGGCAGGTCTTCACTTAATTAAAGCAATTGCTTACCCTTCTGGCGAGCCCGCTTATTATCTTTTTGAGCGAAGCGAAAAATGACAAGCTCTGCTTATCTTTTTGAAAAAAGCAAATAGTGAAGTTTTTGATTGTAATCCGATTGATATCTTAGAATATAAGTGAAAACGAAACTAATTATAATTTTAATTCTCGCTTTTGTTTTACGTTTGATTTTTGTTCCGGTTGTATTTCACAAGGACGTATTTGATCAGCTCAATTGGGCTAAGGATTTAGAGAGAAACGGTCTCATAGGGTTTTATGATCGCGATATTCCCGACGCAGGAGACCCTAATTATCCTCCTCTATACTTCCTAACAATTTACGCGAATAATTCTGTTTACCTGTTGAGCCGAAATGTGATGTGGGGAATTAATACTAAAGTAAAAATATTCCCGTCCCAATTTTATCTATGGTATGAAAGTAACAGGGGAAGAATCGCCTTTAATAAATTACTACCAATATTTTGTGATTTAGCAATTGGCTATCTAATTTATTTGGCAGTATTAAAATTACGAGACAATAAAAGTGCGGCCATAGCATTATCGTTGTTTTTATTTTTACCCCCTTCCTGGTATTTAAGCAGCGTTTGGGGACAGACAGACAGCATATATCTTTTGCCATTGCTGGTTTCATTTTATTTTCTTTTTTTTGATAAAAAAATTACCTTGTCAATATTATTATTTACAATTTCTTTTTTAATAAAACCGACAGCGGTTTTACTGGCGCCAATTTATTTAACATCATTAGTTGACGGCGTAAATAAAGATTTATTTAAGGGAGTAATACTCTCAATTATTTTGCTTTTTGCTGTTGGCCTACCATTCGGGATATTGCCGGTGCCGTCACAAATTATTAATTTTTATGTTTACAATATACGGGAAATTCAGGGATACGTAACAAGTAATACCTTTAATTTGTGGGGTATTATTTTCGGTTTCGGTACGATTTCTGATCAGACTCTTTGGTTTGGCATAAAATCTTTTTATTTAGGAGCACTATTTACTTTGGTGTTTTGGATTTACTATTCGGTACTTATTTTTAAAGAAAAGAAGTTAGAGTTAAAACTTTTAACCACTTCACTTATTAGTTATTCGGCATTTTTGTTTCTAACACGAATGCATGAGCGTTATTTCTATTTAACATTTATACTTTTGGTAATACTTGGTAGCCTATATAAAAGGACTGCGTTTGTTTTGATATTAGCTACAATTATATTTTCAATAAACCTTTATCATTTTTGGTGGGTACCGGGAGGGGATTTATTTAAATATATACTAAGCGCTCGAAACGTAGAGATTGGATTTTGTCTCTTAAACCTGTTTACGTTTTTTTATTTGGAAAGACTCAGAGTAAAATATCTTAACGGATGAAATGAAAAAATTATTTCGAGAACATAAGCTGATTCTAGTTGTTTTTGTCACAGCACTATTTTTGCGAATTTGTATGATTTTTGTTGGGTATCATGGGGATTTGAATAACAATATATCATGGGGGCTTCTTTCGCTAGAGAGGGGTTTGCGCGGGTTTTACGAAAGCGGTAACTGGCCTTTCTCAGCTCCGAATCAGCCACCCTTAACAATACTTTTATTTTATGCAATTTCTTATTTGTGGAAAATAATAACGGATCTGGTATGGTTTTTAAATAATAATATAGGAATATTTCCGTCTCCTTTCGTTTGGTTTTGGGGAAAATGGGGGATGATAATTTTGATTAAACTTCCTAGCCTTTTGGCTGATTTAGGTATTGGTTGGGTGATATACCGTTTCCTAAAAGATGGTTTACTAGAAAAAAGCCATAACAAAAAATCAGTAATGCTTCTGACAATTCTTTGGTTGTTCAACCCTATTTCATGGTATAACAGCTCTGTTTGGGGGCAAACGGATCCGATTGTAAATTTATTGGGGTTAGCCGCAATATTTTCTCTTCTAAATAAAAAATTAACGAAATTTGGAGTGTTATTTACTTTATCGCTTTTGTTTAAAGGTTCATTGGCAATTTTTGTACCATTTTTATTCTTGGTTGCACTTTTACAAAAGTACAGTCTTAAGGTTTGGTTAAATACTTTCATTTATGCTTCATTTACTGTAGTTTTAGTTTCCCTTTGGTTTCACCCCGGGATTGACTTGTTTTCCTGGTTATTTAACCTCTATTCAACAAGGTTTATCCCTGGGGAAATTGGTTACTTAACGGCAAACGCTTTCAATTTTTGGTGGCTGATAAACCCGGGAAAATATCTCGATTCAAATGTTTTTATGAGGGTTCCTTACCGAATTTGGGGTGTACTGATTTTTGTAGTCAGCACGATTTTGGTTTCGTATAAGTCTTTTAGGAATACCACGAACGCCAACATTGTATTTTCTCTCGCAATTACTGCCATCAGTGCATTTTTGTTTATGACACGAATTCATGAGCGATACATGTATCCTTTCTTCCCTGTGGCGACAATTTTATTACTTTACTATCCGAAGCTAATTTACATCTATGCCATACTTTCTGCAACATTTCTTCTTAACATGTTTAACCTTTTCTGGATTCCTGAACTTCCTTTAATTCGAAGTTTGCTTGAGACCGAGTTTGTTCCTAAAGTGTTATCAGTAGTAAATTTATTGGCTTTTGTTGGACTGCTTTGGTATTTTTTGTCAAAAACAAACATCACTCGCAAATTGTTGAAGAAAAATTGACATAGACTTAAAACCCCTGCTTTGAAGCGATTGTAACTATATATCAATTTCATAACGAAAGAGGGAACGACATATTGGTTTGAAATTGCTATAATTATCTTGTGAAAAGAATAATCCTCGTATTTATTCTGGCTTTGTTTCTAAGAACAATACAGATTTCCAAAGCCCCGATTGGGTTTAATCCCGATGAAGCCTCTTTCGGGTATGATGCATACACGATATTAAAAACAGGTGCTGATCAGTGGGGTAAGAAGTTTCCACTGGTTTTAGAGTCTTTTGGAGATTATAAGGCGCCGCTTTATTCTTATCTTGCAATACCGTTTGTCTGGATAAATGGATTAAATCCCACCTCTGTGCGACTCCCGAATGCGATTTTAGGCTCATTTGCTGTACTGGTTTTTTATTTTTTAATAAAAGAAGTATTTGATTATGAAGAAAGAAGCGGCAACTCTTGGTTTAGGGCAGACTTTAAATCCAAAAAAGAATTTGTAGCAACGCTGGGGGCAATTTTGTTTTCAATTTCGCCGTGGCATATAGCAATGAGTAGGGGAGCATTCGAAGCGAATCTAACCACATTTTTTATTCCTCTTTCTCTCTTCTTGTTTTTTAAATATTTAAACTCAAAAAAACCTAACTTTTTATATTTGTCTTCGTTGGGGTTTGGTTTGAATTTATTTACTTATCATTCAGCAAAACTAGTTACAGGTTTAGTTATGGCGGCACTTGCTTTGATTTTTTTCAAAGACGTGATTAGAGATAAAAAGACGTTAGCAAAATCTGTCTTTATATTTTTGGTTTTTTTGCTTCTTACGGCTTATACATTTTTACAAGGCGCCGGAGCAAGGCTGGCAGATGTATCAATCTATAAATTATCTCTTAATCAAGCCTCGGTTGAGCGAATCCGTGCCTACAATAATGGCTTACCCGATGCGATAGCAAGAGCGTTTCATAATAAATATCAGGTTTTCGGGAAGACAGGTACCTCGAATTATTTGAGTTATCTTTCTCCGCAATTTCTTTTTGTGCGGGGGGCAGGGGAGAAGACTTACGGAATGTCCGATGATCGGGGAGTGCTTTATTGGTTTGAACTGCCGCTTTTGATACTATTTCTACGATTTTTGGTAAAACAAAAGATTGGGAAATCGATGGGGCTATTTGTTTTTTGGTTTTTAGTATCCCCTATCCCGGCTTCTCTTGCAATCGGACCAGGATTTGCAGCAAATAGGGCAGTGGTGATGCTTCCTTCTGTATATCTATTTTTGGCAATCGGAGCCTATGAATTGTCGAAATTAAAAGTAGATTTTGTAAAATTTAAACTAGATCAAAAATATTTTATTCTGTTTTACGCACTACTTTCTACAGTATTTGTAGTCTCCTTTTTGGAAAACTATTTTTTTGTAGCACCAAGTAAAATCGCTAAAGATATGCTTTCCGGAAATTTAGAAAGTCTTAAATATGTGGCTGGTTATGATGGGCAAATCGTTGTGAGTAGGAAATTATCAGAGCCACATATTTACGTGGCGTTTGTGAACAAGACCAATCCTAAAGATTATCAGCTTAATTCGAAGAATTGGAATTTTAAAGAAAAGGGATTAGGTTGGGTAGATCAAATGGGAGAATATCGTCTAGGTAATTATTTATTTAAAAATATTTATTATGAAGAATGGAAGGGAAAAGATGTAATTTTAATCGGAAAACCAGAGGAATTTCCCGAAAACATAATACCCATAAAGAAATTTGCGACACCCAGCGGGGAAGACTTAATTTATATTGTCGACACAGGGTCGTCCTATTATGCTAAAGAATCAAAAGATTAACCCACTGGTTATACTATTTTTAATTTCACTTTTTGGATTTTGTCTTCGTATTTATAAGCTATCCGATAATCCACCAAGTCTTAATTGGGATGAAATAAGTCATGGGTATAATGCTTACGCAATTCTTAAAACAGGTGCTGACGAATGGGGGGTTAAATTTCCGATAATATTTAAAGCTTACGGTGATTACAAACTACCCGTTTATATATATTTAACCTCACTATCAGAGCTGTTTTTTGGCCTCAATGGATTTGCTGTGAGACTACCAAGTGTTATTGCGGGAACAATAACAATAATTATTTCCTTTTTTTTGTCAAAAGAATTGTTACGAGGTGTTTTTAAAAACGCGACTTCTTTGGTTTTTGTGGGATTGTTGTCATCATTATTAGTGGCAGTTGAGCCATGGAGCTTGTTTCTGTCGAGACCTGCTTTTGAAGCAAATTTGGCTTTGGCATTTTTTGTAACCGGATATTATTTACTCCTGAAATCGTCGGAAAAGTACAAGTATTTACCTCTTTCGCTACTTTTATTGGGTCTTTCTGTATGGACTTATAATTCGAATCGGATTTTTACACCACTAATGCTGATTTCAATATTAATAATGTATAGACAGAAGTTTATTAATGTAATGCAAAACAATAAAACTATTGCGTTTGCTTCAACATTAATTGTCACAGTTTTATTTGTTCCCATGCTTATACAGCTTTTACAATCATCCGGAACCGCCCGATTCTCAAAAGTTTCAATTATTGACGAAGGGGCTATTGGGAAAATTGTCGCAGCGAGACAAAATTTTAATTTCAATCCCAATATCGAACGGCTGATTATTAATAAATATTCTTACGTTTCAATGCAATTTGCCAAAAATTGGGTATCAACATACTCCCCTAAGTTTTTATTTATAGAAGGAGGGGATAATTATCAATTTAGTATTCCGAAAACCGGATTGTTATATTTAATCGATTTACCATTTTTGTTATTGGGCTTACTCTTTATTCTAAAGAACTTTAAAAAATCCCGTTTGATATTATTGTGGATTTTCCTTGCTCCGATAGCAGGTAGTTTAACCCGCGAGGCTCCTCATGTACTTCGTACAATTACCTTGCTTCCGGTTCCTATGATTTTGACTTCTGTTGGTTTGGTAATATTTATTGAATGGTCACATAATACTCTTGGCGAGAAAATGAGTATAAGCTGGTTGGCGGGTTGGTGGATATCAACAAAGAAAGCTTTATATTTTGCTTTCCTCATTTTACTTATCATCTCTGCGAGCAAATATATGACAAAATATTTCAACGAGTATAGACAAAATTACTCATGGAGTTGGCAATACGGATACAGAGAAGCCACTGACTATATTCAGGGAAATTATCATAATTATGACAAAATTATATTTACCAAAAAATATGGAGAGCCTCACGAGTTTTTGCTATTTTATCTTAAGTGGGATCCTGCAAAGTATATTAATGACCCGGGTTTAGTACGTTATAATCAGTCTGAATGGAATTGGGTGGATTCCTTTTATAAATTTATTTTTGTAAATGAGTGGGACATTCCAACCGAAGAGTGGCAACCTTTTGTAACAGAGAAAGGTGCGTTAACTGACTGCACAACCCAAAAATGCTTATTGTTTTCAGATTCAGATAGCGTTCCAAAGACTTGGAACAAGCTTAAAGAAATTGTTTATCTGGACGGAACAACCGCGTTTACGATTTACTCAAATATTTAGCATGTTTAATAAAATGAAATCAAAAATCAATATAATACTGCTTTTGATAATTGTTTTGTCAGCGTTTTTGAGAATTTGGAATTTAAACAAAATCCCCCCAGGACTAACTCCCGATGAAGCGGCGCTCGGATATAACGCGTATTCGATTTTAAAAACAGGTAGAGACGAGTACGGAAAATTCCTTCCCGTAATTTTTAAATCGTTTGGTGATTATAAACCCGGATTTTACGTTTATTTAACCGCTCCCTTTGTCGCAGTTTTTGGGCTTAACGAATGGTCAGTTCGACTACCTTCTGCCCTTTCGGGAGTATTTAGTGTATTTTTGCTATATTTAATTTTATATAAGTTGACAAATAAAAAAGAGTTAGGGATTTGGTCGGCTTTTTTACTTGCAATATCACCTTGGCATATACAATTTTCAAGAGGGGCTTGGGAAGTAAATGTTGCCTTAACTCTGACACTTCTCGGAATATATTATTTTCTGCAGTCGCTCACACAAATTAAATATCTGAAAATTTCTGTGATTGCTTTTGCAGCGACACTATTAACGTACCAGGGGGCAAAATTATCAACAGCAATTGTTGTACTTTGTCTTTGCGTTGCTTTTTACAAAGAGATTATCGAGATTATAAAAACGGATAAAATTGATGTTGTTAAGTCACTAATTCTTGGCTTATTAATTTCAACTCCGATAATATTTAGTATTTTTACTGGTGCTGCAGGTAGACTTGAAGTGTTTAGTGTTTTCTCATATCCAAGACCACGCGACTATCTGCAGAACTTTCTTGATGAAGGAAGTGAAAAATACGGTACATTAAGTTATTATTTATTTCATTCTGAAACTCTTAATTTTACTCGTGGAGTAATGGGACGATGGTTTAATCATCTCTCCGGAAGGTTTTTATTCTTCGAAGGCGATTGGGCAAATCCGCGTCACACTCCACCTAATCATGGAACATTATTATTATTTGATTTACTTTTGTTACCGTTGGGCGTTATGGGTCTAATCAGAACAAATTATAAAAATATTGGGAAATTTATATTGCTTTGGTTGTTACTTGCACCACTCCCTGCTGCGATGTCGCGTGATGCTGTGCAGGCAGTTCGATCATACAACATGCTTGTGCCATTTGTTATAATTTCTGCTTTTGGTATAGTTTACTTAATTGAATTTGTAAATACAATCAAACATCCTATATTTAAAATACCATTGATGTTTGTGGTTATAGCGATTTTCTCAGCCTCATTTTTGTATTATTTAGACTCATATCTTGTTCATGTACCGACTCATAATGCAAAATATTGGGAATATGGAATGAAACAAATTGTTCAAACTGTTTCGCCTATCAGAAACAATTATTCGCAGGTAATAATTCAACAATCTTATGCGCAACCATATATTTATTTTCTTTTTTACGAAAAGTATGATCCCAAAAAATATCAAGACCAGGCAAAACTTACTAATTACTTAGGACCCGACGTTGGTTTGGTTGATAATCTTGACAACATCGCCTTTTCTTTTTTTAGTTGGCCAATCCCACTAAAAACGAAAACTTTGGTTGTAGGAACGCCGGTTGTGATTACTTCGTATAACCCAAACGATTACAATTTGATAAAAGATATTAAATACCCAAACGGGGACGTAATTTATAAAGTTTTAGAATCGAAAATATGAGTAATAAAATCAAATTTGTTATATTAACCCTCATAATAATTTTGGCTGGCACACTTCGATTATGGAAGTTGGGAAGTTATCCCTCCTTTAATGCTGACGAAGCAGCAATTAGCAATTGGATATAATGCATATTCGCTTTTAGAAACAGGTAAGGATGAACACGGAAATCCTTGGCCAATACATTTTCAGTCATTTAACGATTATAAACCAGGGCTTTATTTTTATATTGTTTTACCTTTCGTTAAATTCTTCGGACTTAATGAGTGGTCAGTTAGACTTCCGAATGCAATATTGGGAGCACTTTGCGTGTATTTAATATATTTGCTGGTTGAGAAACTTTATCCAAATAAAGAGTTTGGAATTATTGCTTCATTTATGCTTGCCATTTCTCCTTGGCATATACACTTTAGCCGTGGAGGTTGGGAAGTAAATACGGCAACCTTCTTTATCATGGCAGGACTATTGTTTTTTTTACAATTTAGGGATAACAAAAAGATATTCAATCTAATATTAAGCGGAATGTTTTTTGTAATATCACTCTATACTTACCATGCTGCACGAATCGTTGTTCCCCTTCTGGGATTAGGTATTTTTATCATCTATTTTGACACAATTAAGATAAACCTTAAAAAAATAATTTGGGTTTTGGTACTTTGTTTATTCATGCTCCTGCCATTGGCAAATGATTTTATCAAAGGCGATGTAGCTTCCAGGGCTGTTGGTGTTGGTTTATTTGCCGATCCGGGTCCACTCTCGCGTGTCAATGAACAAAGAGGAGAGCATGATAAATACAACGGTTTAATTGCAAAACTTTATCATAATAAACCGGTAAATTATGGCTTGGCTTTCTTGGATAATTGGGTAAAACATTTCCATGGAGAGTTCTTGTTTTTATCGGGAGATGTGATTGAACGAAACAGGGTACCGGAAACAGGTCAGATGTATATTTTAGACTTCTTTTGGTTAATTATTGGTTTGTGTTGGTTTATTAGAAATTTAAATAAAGAAACAAAACTTCTTTTATGGTGGTTAGTGATTGCACCAGCTGCTGCTGCACTCACTTTTCAATCTCCTCACGCACTTCGTTCACAAAATATGGTGATTCCGCTCATAATAATTTGTGCAATAGGTATTTCACAGATGCTTTCATGGTTTTTAAAAACATTGAAGAATAAATATACTCTATATGGGATCTGTATTCTAATAACCTCAGTTATAGTTTTACAATTTGTACGTTATGAGCATATGTATTGGGTGCATATGTCGAAAGAGTATAAATATTCATCACAATACGGAGTAAAAGAGCTTGCAAGCTTTTTAGTAAGTATAGGTAGCGATAAGAAAGTCTTAGTTACAGACAGGTACGACCAGCCATATATTTTATTTTTGTTTTACCTAAAATATCCTCCGGAAAAATTTCAAAATAACCATGTACTTTTAGGCCGGGACAGGTTTGGTTTTTCGACAGTCCCAGCTTTTGATAAATATGAATTCAGTAGTATTAACTTTGATCGCGACAAAGGAAAATATCCAAATTATTTATTAGCCGGAACTGACGGCGAAATTCCGAACGAAGCAAATATAATTAAGCGTATTTATGGTAGCAATGGACAATTGTATTTTGAAGTTGTCGCAAATTAACGATTGAGTCATACTTGTCAAAGTCTATAAATATGAAAATTGGAATTATTGGTGCAGGATTTACCGGATTGTCGGCAGCATATGTCCTTGTAAAAAAAGGACACCAAGTTACAGTTTTTGAGTCTGCAAACAAACCAGGTGGATTGGCGGGTGGTTTTCGTGCAAAGAATTGGGAGTGGGCGATAGAACAACATTATCACCATCTATTTGTTAGTGACAATGCAATAAGAATTTTGGCCGAAGAAATAAATCACGAAATAAATTTTTCCCGTCCAAAAACATCAATTTTGATAGGGAACAAAATTTATCAACTTGATTCACCGCTTAGCTTATTAATATTTCCCCACATACCATTTTTTTCGCGGGTACGGGCCGGAGCGTCGTTGTTATATTTGAAGCTGGCCAACAACTGGAAAAGTTTGGAAACTCTAACTGCGAGAGATTACTTAATTCGTACAATGGGAAATTCTGCCTGGAAAGTATTGTGGGAGCCATTATTCGTTGGGAAATTTGGTAATTTTGCAGATAAAATTCCTGCCTCTTGGTTTTGGGCAAGGATCAAAAAAAGAAGTGCGTCACTTGGGTATCCGGTAAGGGGTTTTGAAGATCTTGCTCAAACTTTGTCCGAACAGATACAAAAGTTGGGAGGAGTAGTTTTGTATAGAAAACAAGTGATATCAATAGAAAAAAAGGAATTATTTACTTTGCGATTAAGCGATAAGAGCAGATTTGAATTTGATAAAGTTATTTGCACACTACCGACAACTATTTTCACAAAAATAACTAAAGGGCTTCCTGATGTTTACTTGAACACTTTAAAAAAACTCGAAGGTCTTGGGGCAGTAACTTTGGTTTTATCTCTTAACAAAAGCTTTTTTGAAGATGGAACTTACTGGCTCAATATTAACAACAGGAAGTATCCGTTTTTGGCCCTTGTTGAACACACGAACTTGGTAGATAAAAAATACTACAACAATGAAAACATTATTTATATCGGCAACTACTTGCCTGCCGGACATGATTATTTTGTTAAGTCTGAGACAGAACTCGTAAATCTATTTTTACCCGCCCTTCGTGAGATTAATCCGAAATTCAATAAATCCTGGATAATCGACTCATACATTTTTAAAGCATTTTTTGCCCAACCGATAGTTCCTCTTAATTACTCTAACAAGATTCCCAGTATTAAAACACCAATTGATGGGTTATACCTTGCCAATATTCAGCAGGTGTATCCTTGGGACAGGGGAACGAACTATGCAGTTGAACTAGGACAGAAAGTTGCAAAAATAATATCGCATTAATATGAAATTATCAGTTGTCTTGGCAGTTAAAAATGAAGAAGAAAACATTGGTGCTTGCTTGGATTCGGTAAAACAAATCGCCGATGAAATGATTGTGGTAGATGATGGTTCTAGCGATAAAACTGTAGAAATCGCTAAAAAACATGGCGCAAAAGTTTTTAGTTTTGTTCATAAAAACAATTTCCATGAAACAAAACAATTTGCTATTGAAAGGGCGAAAGGGGATTGGGTTTTGCAGCTTGATGCGGATGAGCGTGTGACCAAAGAGCTGGCGGATGAAATTAAAGAAGTTGTTAATTTTTCAGATAAAGAAAATCAATCTAGGGTGCTTTCTTCTAGTTCCACAGTTCACAACACACTATCCTCCAAACACCTGAAATTATTTCTTCGTCACCAAAAACTGATCGAGCAAAGGGAAGGTCACCTTGGCAAAAAAACAGGCGAAGTTGTCGCCTTTTTTATCACCCGACGAAATTTCTTTTTAGGAAGACCTTTAATCCACGCGGGAGTTTACCCGGATGGGGTAATAAGGCTTATTAAAAACGGAAAAGCCAGACTTCCAGCGAAATCGGTTCATGAGTTGATGGAAATTGATGGGGAAGTCGGTTGGCTTTTTAACGATTTGGAGCACCACGACTCCCCTACTTTAAAAAGGTATTTGGACCGTATGAATCGCTACACGGATTTGCAGGCAAAAGAGTTTGAGACGAAAAAAATTCCTGCAACCAATTGGAATCTGTTTAAATATTCATTTATTGTGCCATCTGTTAATTTTTTAAAGCTCTACTTTAGGCATAAAGGTATTTTGGATGGAAGGCAAGGATTTTTGTGGTCAGTTTTTTCCTCACTTCATTTTCCAATCACTTATTTCAAATATTATCAATCGAAACTGAAGTAACCATACACAGGATTTGTAAGTGCTTTAAGTGTAAATTTGGTGTAAATTATAAGCACATGAATTTAAAAGATAAAATTGTTTTAATAACGGGTGCGACGGGGGGAATTGGATATGAGCTCTGCAAGGCTTTTAATGAAAAAGGTGCAAAAATAATTGCAGTTGCCAGGACGCAGGAAAAATTGGATAAAATAGCGGGTGAGTTAAATAACCCTCAAAATATT
>LBVN01000017.1 GCA_000993115.1 Candidatus Woesebacteria bacterium GW2011_GWB1_38_8b | reverse complement strand
ACCTTGAGAGGTATCACTACCATAGGCCACATATAGGCCTGGGCATGAAACCTCCGTTAGAGAGGGTCTAGTGTCGGATATTTACGGAAACATACCGGCATTTGTTATAAAATCAAGCTATGAAATTAATTGTAGGATTAGGAAATGTTGGTGAGAACTATATAAACACAAGACATAATGTTGGGTTTTTAGTTGTAGAAAAACTTGCGGAAAAGCTAGGTAGTGAGTGGTTAATCGATAAAAAATTTAAGTCTTTTACTGCTAAACAAGGGTCGTTGGTAATATTTTCTAAGCCAACAAACATGATGAATAATTCCGGCATAGCCGTCCAAAAACTCATTTCTTTCTATCATGTACAAATATCAGATTTATGGATTATTCATGACGATCTGGACATAAAATTGGGTCAATATAAAATTCAGTTGGGAGTTGGTCCGAAAGTCCATAACGGTCTAAATTCTGTTTACGAAAAACTTGGGAACGATAAATTCTGGCATGTAAGAATTGGGGTGGATAATCGCGATGGCGAAAACAGAACTCCGGGTGAAACTTATGTTCTGCAAAATTTTTCTGAGGAAGAAGCTCAGGTTTTGAATGATGTCATTGACAAGTTGGTGAAGGAGCTATTGAATATAACCCTATGAATGAAAAGAAGAATGATCATTTAGCCAGGCATAGAACGATACTGGCAAACGAAAGAACACTTCTTGCATATATCAGGACGTCATTGACCCTGTTTATAGCGGGTGCAACTTTCATCCATTTTTTCCAAACGCATTCAATGTTTATATTCGGATTACTGTTTGTTGCGGGCTCAGTAGGAGTTTTTATTTATGGCCTGAGTATTTATTACAAAGTTAGACTTCATATAAATACGATTGAATAACCCCAAATATTTTAGTGTTAAAATACCAATATGGTACGTGGCGGGCATTTTACACAAATTACGGATGTTTTATCCAAGTTTAAATCCGATGAGGATAAATATATATCCCAGGAGTTTCAAAAATATGGGTACGAACTTGCCCGTGAACTCAACGACCTCAAAAATACTTCACTTTATATAAAACTTGCAAAGGACCTACCAAGAGGATTTCTTGAAACTGCGAAAAATTTTGTTAAAGATGCAAATAATGTAAAATCGAAGCCAAAGCTGTTCATGTGGAAACTTGCTGAATTGAAAAAGAGGCAAGCTGACACACAAGAGGAGCGTAAGCAAAGCTGAGAACTTTTATGTGGAAAGTCGCGCAACTGCGAAATGAATTAAAAGTTAAAAACAAAAATATATGAAATTTAGTGGTACTTGGATCGATATCATCATTATTATAATCTGCATTTATTTTGCACTTGAGGCTTTTCGGGTCGGGTTTTGGATAATTTTGGCTGATTTTATCTCGTTTTTAATTTCTCTTCTTATATCTTTACGTTTTTATAAATATATTTCCGTGATCCTCCGCCAGCAATTTTCTTTCTCTCATTCATTTTCTAACGCAATAGGGTTTTTAGTTGTAGCTTCTTTGAGCGAATTTTTTCTCGGATATCTGATTGTAAGTCTTGTCAAAAAAATTCCGGGGAAATTTTGGAAATCAAAATTTACAAAAGTGTTGGGGGTAATTCCGGCAGTGGGGGAAGCTTTGGTTTTGGTTTCTTTTATTTTAATGCTTTCACTTGGCTTTCCCCTGACGTCTCCTATTAAAAACGCAATTTCAAGCTCATACATTGGGGGGTTCTTGGTTAAAAATACTTCCTTTCTCGAATCAAAAGTTAATGAAGTATTCGGTGGATTAATTGATGATTCGCTAACTTATTTTACGATAAAACCCGATTCTTACGAAAGCGTTCCGTTATCAATAGGTGAGGCTAAATTAAGCGTAGATGAAGACAGCGAAAGACAGCTTTTGTACTTGGTTAATAAAGAAAGGGAAAAGGCCGGAGTAAATTTGTTGATAGGTGATGACGAGCTAAAAACTGTGGCGAGAGCGCACGCGAGTGATATGTGGGAGAGAAAATATTTCAGTCATTATAATTTTGAAGGCGAGGATGTCGGGGATAGGCTGGATAAATTTAGCGTAAAGTATACGGTTGCCGGGGAAAACTTGGCACTTGCTCCGACTGTTGAAACTGCCCACACAGGACTGATGAATTCAGAAGGCCACAAAAAAAATATTCTTGATCCGGAATTTAGAAGAGTTGGAATTGGCGTAATCGATAACGGAATTTATGGGAAAATGTTTGTACAGGTATTTACAGATTAATTATGAAAACAGCACTTGTTCTTCATGGATGGCCACAGAGTTTTGCAACGGAACACCCATTAAACAAACTTTTGACTAATTTGGGTTATGAAATATTAAACCCTGATTTGTTCGGCAGTGATAATTTGTTGAATCAGAAAATCTTAAATGATTGGGTTACAAAAAAACTTGGTAATAGAAAACTCGATTTAATTGTTGGGATTTCGATGGGAGGTTTTTTGATTCCCGAGTTGGCGAAAGAACTTCCTTTTTCCAAATTAATTTTTATTGCAAGCGGGGCAAGATTTGCCCCAGAGGTGAAAAGACTTAAATCTGTGGTTGGTTTTGTACAAACAAAACCTGGGATGTCGATTGCGAGATTGTTGATTAATATCCCCACTGTACTGTTTGAATTCGTTTATAAAATTTTCGATCCTTTTTCCGGAGACGAATCCCAACATCAAAACTATATTGATGATATGAGGTTAAACTTGGTTGCGATTAAAAATATTCCGGTTAAAAAGCATGCTGAGATTGCCAAAATAGTTACTCAAACTGATAACCGGGAATTGCTTAAAAATCTAAATAACAGCTCCTTAATTCTAAGTGGGAAAAAAGATTTATTAATGCCTGTTGTACAGGGAAGAGAGCTTCAAAATTGTCTAAAAAATTCCAAATTGGTTATAATTGATAGCATACATTTTAATGTATTAAATGACACTGCTTTAGGCGAAATTGGAAAATTTTTAAAATGAAAAATAATAAAACAAAAAATCTTTTTGAACAGGTTTATGAAGTTGTGCGAATGATTCCAAAAGGGAAGGTGACAACTTATGGAGCGATTGTGAGGAGACTTGGGACGAAAGATGCGCGGAAAGTCGGATTTGCCCTACATGCAAATCCGGATCCTGATACGCCATGCCATCGGGTTGTAAATAAAGACGGTAAACTTGCCGACTCTTACGCTTTTGGCGGTTGGGAGAAACAGAAAGAAAAATTACTTGCAGAGGGTGTAATATTTGCTTCAGAAAAAATTGTGGATTTGAAAAAATGTTTTTGGGAATAGTGTGTTTATTGATTTTGTGCAAATACTCTTGTTGTTGGCTTGCAATTTGTAGTACAGTTAATTAATGAAAAGAGACTTGGTATTACACTTCATATATTTAGTTCCGTTTTTTGCTTTAATTGTCGTTTTGAAAAGCTGGTTTAAAATTCCGATGATAGTCGAATTTGCGATTGGGGGACTACTGGGAACATTTTTGCCTTTTTTGGATTATATAATTTATGCCTTTGTATTAAAGCCTCAGGTGCCGGTAGTTACTGGAGCATTAAACAAAAAAAGCATTCTTGGTGCGATTAGCCAATATGAGAATGATAAAACAATTGCCGGTGATCTAATTTTTCATACTGCTTTGTTTCAGGCGATACTCTTGGTATTTGTGTTCTTTGTGGTGAGTTCCTCAGGGAGTTTACTTGCGCGCGGTATGGTTTTATCATTTGCGCTTCACCTTATTTTGGATCAGGTTCAACAATATTCGGAAACGAAATCATTTGACTCCTGGTTTATAAAGTTTCCGCTTGCCTTAGAGCCTCTTCAGAAAAAAATATTTGTTGTTGGAAACGCAGTGCTCCTTTTAGTTTTTGGACTTTTGTTTTAAGTTGAACTTGTTTAAGCTTTTCTGTACACTACACTTTAATTATGGAAGAACTTAGTAGAAAAGAGCGCCGAAAGCTTCTGCGCGAGCAAAAAAAGTCTGAGAAACAAAATCAGAAAGTTTTTGTAAACCTTAAGAAGCTTTTTATTACATTATTTGGTTGCTTGGTTATCGGGTTTTTTGGTTTCAAAGTTTATAAGTGGGCGACAGCACCCGTTCCGACGGTTTCGGGTGTTTCCGTGGAGGCTAAGGATGACGATTGGATTAAAGGTAATAAGGATGCTTCAATAACTTTGATTGAATACAGTGATTTTCAGTGTCCTGCATGTAAAACATATGCTCCCATGATAAAAAAACTCTCCGAGGAATACAAAGATAATATAAAGGTAGTTTATCGGCATTATCCGCTTCCTCAACACAAAAATGCTAAAGCGGCTGCGTACGGGGCAGAGGCTGCAGGCAAGCAGGGTAAGTTTTGGGAAATGCACGATCTTTTGTTTGAAAAACAGGAAGAATGGAGTAACGAGGGTGATATCACTGAAAAACTTTCCATATTCGCTGAAAGCCTGGGGTTAAATAAAGATGAGTGGAGAGCCGATTACGAGAGCCAGGAGGTAAAAGATGCGGTTAACGCAGATGTTACTTTAGCCAATATGATTAACTTAAGCTCGACGCCGACATTTCTTTTAAACGGTGAAAAAATTACAATTAGAAATTATGAGGATATAAAAAGTAAGGTAGAAGAAAAACTTAAGTCGAATTGAAATCGACCTCTTCAAATTTTGTGTTTTCAATTATGGTTATGACTCCGGGCAGGGGATAATCGGTTAAATTAACAGGCTTGTATTTTTTATAAACCAATAGATATTTTAACGCTGAAATTACTCCTCCGTGAGTGCAGATTGCAGAAAATTCAACCTGCTGAGTATTGAGGTATTCAATAAATTTATTCGCCCGTGCGCGGAGGTCCTCAAAACTCTCAACCCACTGACCGTATTCGGTAAGTAAATCATTTGGCAAAAATATTTTCCCCGAGATTTCCGAAATAATTTCTGCCGTTTGTGTACAGCGTAAAATCGGGGAAGTGTAATTTACATCCGTTTTAATATCTTTCAAGTAATTACCAATTTTTTCAATTACCGGAATTCCTTCATCAAGAAGCGGGCTGGTTTTATAATTCTCGGGAGTATAGGCAACGTTATTTTTTGACTGGAAAGTCATCCCATGGCGGAAAATATAAAGCCTCATGAAGTTATTTTATATCCTCCCTTTTCAACAATCTCTTTTATTTTTTTGTGTTCATTCGGGTCACTAAGTTCTACTTCGAGTATCTTTTTTGCATAATTGCAGGAACACTTTATTCCCGCATCCTCCAAGTCCAGCTCAATCATTTTTGCGCAGGAATCACAGTCCATACCCTCAATTTTAAAAGTTATTTTTGTCATATTTAAATCACCTCAAAAACTCCGGAGTACATTCCCATTGAGCAGGTGTAAGTTAGTCTCCCGGTTTTTGTTGGGGTAAACTCAACTTCTGTTTCTCCTGATTCGGGAAGGAATTTGCTTATATTGTAGGAAGGAATTGTAAAAGCTCTTGCACAACCGAAAGTATTGTCAGTTTTTAATTTCAGTTTAACGGGAACACCTGCTTTTAAAGTTTTGACATTAGATTTATATCCGGAGCTGGACACTATTATTTCCGCTTCCTGAAATCCTTGCGTTGTTTGAGCCAACGCTTGGGGTCCGCTTTCTTTTTTATCGCCCACGATTGCATACCAGTAATTTTGCAGGGTGTGTGGTGAACCGCGCAGAATTTGTCCGGTATTAAAAGAAAGTATTGCGAGTATAAAAATGGCTGTTGCTGCAACATATTTCAGAGCCGGCCTTTTTAATATTTCACTTGAAGCGATACCCAGTCCAAAGAAAACAGGGGAAGTTCCAACCGTGAACGCTAACATAAGAAGTGCCCCGTTTAATGCACTTCCTGATGCGACAGACAAAACCATTATACTTTGGGTAATACCGCAGGGGATAAGTATTGTTAAAAATCCCAAGAAGGCAGATGATATCATTCCTTCGTCCTTGCTCTTGTTTCGTAGTATTCGGTACATAAACTTTGGAGCTGTAAAAGTAAGCCTTTGGAAAATAGGGTGGAGGTTTAGAAGTTTACCAACTGCGATTAACATTACTAATCCTGCAAAGATCTGCATCAACCCTTGTGTTTTTGGGGAAATTACAAGTGACGATCCGATTAGACCAAGAAGCGCTCCTAAAATTGTATAAGCTACTATTTTAGCCACAACGAAAATTGCCACCGCCTTTTTTTGGTTTCCTTTTTCCTGATTAGCAAGCGAGCTTGCCAAAAGTCCTCCCTGTACGGCAAAGCAAGAAATTCCACCTGTTGTTAATCCTGTAATGAGCGCTAGCCAAACTTGATTCATAAAAGTATTGACAAATTATCTTACGTATTATATCATTTGTCAATCCCCTGGGGGGGGATAGTAAAATGAATACAGACAAAAAAGTAATACACAGGTTGAAAATTTCAAAGGGACACCTGGAAAAAATAATTTCCATGGTTGAAAAAGGGGAATACTGCATAGACATAATTCATCAGTCACAAGCTGTACAGTCAGCTCTTCGAAAAGTTGATAGAGTAATTTTGGATAACCACCTTAAAACTTGTGTTGCTGATGCGATCAGTAAGGGCAAGAAGGAAGAAGTTATAAGTGAAGTAATGAAGGTAGTGGAAAAGTTTTAATATGGAAAGCAGTCAACTTATTATAATAATTTCCGGTTTATTGACAGAAGCTCTTATATTCTGGTTTTTCTTTGGAAAGCGCGATTCGATTGGTAAAGAAAGCGGGAAGGGAGTAGTTGAAATCACTGTCGAAGGGGGTTATAAACCATCCACTATAATTTTAAAGAAAGACAAAAAAACGACACTCCGTTTTATAAGGAAGGACGAGAATTCATGCCTGGAAGAGGTAATATTTCCTGATTATGGAATAAAAAAATACTTGCCTCTAAATAAACCTGTTGATATTGAACTAAAACCTCCGCATGCAACAAAGACAGGATTTCATTGCGGAATGAACATGTTTCAAGGAAGGCTAGTTACGCAGTAAATATGAACGGTGAATTAAAAGAAACTAAAACGTCAAAAACATTTCCGATTATAGGGATGCATTGTGCTTCCTGTGCAAAGCTTATAGAAAGACAGCTTTTAAAAACGGAAGGAGTAAATACCGCCACGGTTAATTATGGGAGTGAACAGGCGATAATTGATTATGATGCAAATATTGCGACTGACGAGATGCTTTCAAATGCTGTAAAAAGTGCCGGTTATAAAGCAATAATCAGCGAGAGATTAGCCTCAAGCTCTAATCACAGTGAAGCAGTAAATGCGAAGTCGGCGGACGAAATAAACAAGTTTGATGCTAACGCATTAAAAGATGAGGAGAAGAAAAAAGAATTGGAAGAATTAAAACTTAAGGTAATTGTATCGGCTATTCTTTCAATAATTATCTTTATCGGCAGTTTCCCGAATTGGTTTTCGGGAATTTTTAAAGTTGTCTCGCTGGGTCCTATTTACGACATACTTTCTAATAACTATTACTTACTGCTTTTGACTTCACTGGTACAATTTTGGGCAGGGTCAAAGTTTTACAAAGCCACATGGAGCGGGCTGAGAAACCGTACAGCCTCAATGGATACGTTAATTACGGTTGGAACAAGTGCTGCCTACATTTACTCGCTTTTGGTAACGGTGCTTCCTGAAGTTGTCGAACGATTGGGAATGCCCATGACAATGTATTTTGATACAGCTGCAGTTATTATTACGCTAATTCTTTTAGGTCGTTACCTTGAGTCGAGGGCAAAAGCACATACCTCTGATGCAATAAAAAAACTGATGGGATTACAGGCAAAAACAGCCCGCGTTAAACGTGACGGTGTAGAGGTGGATATTCCAATAGAACAAGTAGTGGCCGGTGATGTGATTAGAGTCAGACCGGGAGAAAAAATTCCGGTTGACGGAAAAATTGTCGAAGGAATAAGTAGCGTTGATGAATCAATGATCACCGGTGAATCAATTCCTGTGGAAAAACGAGTTGGAGACGTGGTAATTGGGTCAACGATCAATAAACACGGGACATTTTTATTTACCGCAACCAAAGTCGGTAGTGATACGGTTTTAGCAGGAATTATTAAAATGGTAGGAAGCGCTCAAAGCTCCCGTGCTCCTATCCAAAGACTGGCCGATTCGGTTTCTTCTTATTTTGTACCTGCAGTACTAATGATTTCTGTTGCGACTTTTGTCGTTTGGTTTTTATTTGCCGGATTTGGTGTGGGGTTTGGAGCAATGATTGCCGTACTTGTGATCGCTTGCCCTTGCGCACTTGGACTTGCTACACCGACTGCAATAATGGTTGGGGTAGGCAGGGCTGCAGAGCACGGAATTCTTATAAAGAATGCGGAAAGCCTGGAAATTGCAAACAAGGTTTCAAAAATAGTTTTTGATAAAACCGGGACGTTGACTGAAGGGAAACCGATAATTACAGATGTAATATCGACACAGACCGCTTCAGTTAGATATCAAAACCCATTTCAAATAGCGGCGAGCCTTGAGGCAGGATCGGAACATCCTTTAGCCGAAGCTTTTGTAAATAAAGCTAAGACGGAAGGTATGCAACTGCTACCGATATCTAATTTCATGGCGATTACAGGATATGGTATTGAAGGGTCGGTTAATAAGAAAAAATTTGCACTGGGAAGCAGAAGCTTACTGGAAAAAGAAAGAATTTCGTTAGAACGCTTCGAATATGATATCGACAGACTTGAGAGGGAAGGCAAAACTGTTGTGTTTTTAACTTCGGCTAAAAAATTACTGGGAATAATTGCCATACAGGATATATTGAAAACATCAGTTGAAAGTACGATTGCTGGCTTGAAAAGAAAAGGAATAGACGTTTGGATGATTACAGGGGATAACGAAAAAACAGCCCGTGCGTTGGCAGAAAAAGCAGGTATTGCCAATGTAATGGCAAAAGTTTTGCCGGATCAAAAGGCTGAAAAAGTTAATGAGTTAAAAATTCAGTCGTTAACAACGAGTAACAAACATCAAAATGTTGTTGCTTTCGTTGGAGATGGAGTAAATGACGCACCGGCTTTGGCAACTGCGGACGTTGGGATAGCAATGTCAACGGGGTCCGATGTTGCTATCGAAACAGCCGGTATTACACTATTAAATAAAAATCTGGAAACGGTGCTGAGCGCACTAGAGTTGTCTAAAAAGACGCTAAATGTTATTAGGCAGAACTTGGTTTGGGCGTTTGGCTACAATGTAATTCTTATTCCTGTTGCAATGGGGGTTTTATATCCGATTTGGAAAATTACGCTTTCACCTGAAATTGCGGCGTTTGCAATGGCTGCGAGTTCGATTTCGGTGGTTGGAAATTCACTTCGATTAAAGAGAGTGAGAATATAGAACCTGTTTCAAGACTCGCCTTGCGGTCTCGTTTTGAAAGCTTTCGCTAGGTTAATAGTTCATAAATCCTATTTCAGCAGTTGACGTAAGTACCTGAATCTGTTTATATATAAGGCGTATGGCTACGTTCAACATTACTGATTCTGAGTTTGATCAAAAAGTTTTTAAATCAGATAAACCCGTTCTCGTTGATTTCTGGGCTCCCTGGTGTGGACCCTGCAGAACTGCCGAGCCGGTTTTGGAAGAGCTTTCCGAAAGCTACGAGGGCAAGGTTTTAATTTCAAAAATAAACGTTGATGAGAACCAGCAATTTTCCCAACAATTTGGAGTAATGTCGATTCCAACTACCATTTTATTTAAAGAGGGGAAAGAAGTCGGGCGTCAGATTGGCTTTGCAGGCAAACAAGCATTTGAAGATTTAATGAAGAAAGCAATTTAAACGTAACCCGTTAGATGTTTTTTTGACAATTATCTAACAGGGAGAGGAGGTGAGTATATTGAATCCAAACAAACCAACAGATCCAACAATGACAGCCGTCGTAGCAGGTGATGCACCGGTAGCTGACCCAATGGCACCAGCGGCAGATGATACAACTGGAACAGTCGCGTCGGTTCCTCCGATGTCGACAACCCCAGCCGGTCCCGGAACTACACCGAAAGATGTAGATGTTACAGGAGGCCAAAGTACATCTCCTACTGTTCCATCGATGTCTGAGCCAGCTGTGGTAGCAGATGATACAAATTTGCCAGCAGAACCAGTGGTAGGCACAGTGTCAGAAGAACCGAAAGATGGAGGTGGTACATCAGGACCAACAACAACCGGAATGTAATTTTTGGTTGAAGGAAAAATTATCCCGCAAACTTATGCTTTGTCGCTTGGTTTTGCGGGGTAACTTTGTTTGGAGGAAATATATATAATAAAGTTATGGACGAAAAAATCATTTATGCTCAAAAACCTCAAGGAGACGAACCGTGGGACGTTGCGATAATCGGATCCGGTCCGGCCGGTTTAACTGCCGCAATTTATACAACCCGCGGCGCTGCTTCTACAATTGTTTTTGCAGGAGAGTCTTGGGGCGGGCAACTCATGCTCACAACTACCGTCGACAATTATCCCGGATTTCCTGATGGGATTCAGGGCCCGGAACTCATGCAAAAAATACGCTCGCAAGCAGAGCGGTTTGGCACTGAAATTGTCGATAAAAACGTTACTTCAGTTTTATTTGACAAACAGCCATTAGAAATTACGGTAGATGGGAAAGTTTATCTTGCAAAGTCTGTAATTATTTCAACTGGCGCGCGAACAAAATGGCTTGAAGTTCCGGGAGAGAAAAAACTTATAGGTCGAGGAGTTGCAACCTGTGCGCCGTGTGACGCGCCATTTTATAAAGACAAAAAAGTTGCAGTTGTTGGAGGTGGAGATTCTGCAATGACTGAGGCATTGGTTTTAACTAAATATGCCTCAGAAGTAACCTTAATACACAGACGCGATCAGTTCAGAGCCTCGGCTGCAATGCAAGAGAAGGTTTTGAACAATCCCAAAATTAAAATTCTTTGGAATACCGAGATTGTGGAAATAGTTGGCGATAGTAAAGTTGAAAAACTGCTTCTTAAAAATACTAAAGACCAAACTACAAGTGAGCTTGTGGTGAACGGAGTATTTATTGCTATTGGTCACAAGCCCGATAGTGACCTGTTTAAAGGTCCGATTGATATGGATGACAGGGGTTATATCAAAGTAATAAACGGTACACATACAAATCTGGAAGGCGTTTTTGTTGCAGGTGAAGTTCATGATACCGAGTACAAACAGGCAATCTCAACTGCAGGTTTTGGCTGTATGGCGGCAATGGATGCTTTAAAGTTTTTAGATAAGGCTACCCCTTCGTGGTAGCCTTGGCACTGCTTGGAGCATTGTAAAGATGTTCCTAACTGGTAGACCCAAACAGTAGTTGACAAAATGGGTTTATATCTGCAAAATAACCTACATGGAAGAAAAAGTAAAGAGGTCGGGAAGTGCACTTGAGCGGTTTGTACCAATACTTCTTTTAGTTTCAATCGGATTGGCTTTTGCGGTAGGTGTTTTATGGCAAAAGGTATCAGGTTTGGAGAAGGGTAAAACAACAACACCAACTACTACAAATACCACTGACACAACCGATGTAACCGCTCAGCAGCCAAAATTAACACTCGATCAGGTTAAAAATCTTTTCAAGGAGGATGTAATAAAGTTTGGAAAAGATAGTTCTAAATTGATATTGGTAGAAGTTTCAGATACGAGTTGTCCCTATTGCCATGTTGCTTCCGGTAAAAATCCCGAGTTAAATCGAAAAATCGATGAAGATTCGCAGGGTCGAACTCAATTTAAATTAGTTTCTGATGGCGGAACTTATGTCGCACCCGTTGTCGAGTTTAAGAAATTGATTGATCAGGGCAAAGCCTCATTTGTTTATATTTATTCACCAGGACATGGAAATGGGGAAATGGGTGCTCAGGCTTTGTACTGCGCAAATGAGAAAGGCAAATTCTGGGCTGCTCATGACTTACTTATGACAAATAAAGCCTATGATTTACTAAACAACACAGTCAAGAATGACAAATCAAAATCAGGCGATCTTGCGACATTTTTGGCAAGTGCGGTTGACTCCGGATTTATGAAAACTTGTCTTGAGAGCGGAAAATATGTCGAAAGAATTAAAAAAGATGTAGCCTTGGCAACTTCATTGGGTGCTCAGGGAACGCCATTCTTTGCAGTTAACGAGAATACTTTCCCCGGAGCATACAGCTTTGATGCAATGAAGTCGGCAGTTGATACCGCTTTAAAATAAAATCAAATAATCGACTCCAGAATTTTATATATTATTACTGCAGTTGCTCCCCAAACGTTGAAGCTTTTATTTACACCAAGCATCGGTAACTCAACTATCAAATCAACTTCTTTTAAAACTTGTTCCTCAATACCGTAAGTTTCGTTGCCTGCAATTACGGCGCATGGAAATTGCGATTTTGAAGAAAGATCTTTATAACTTATTGATTGTGGCGACTGTTCAATTGCGACGACCTGAACCCCTTTGTTTTTTAGCTCGCGGACTGCCTCTAAAGTTGAACTTTTTCGTTCCCAAGGCACCCAGTTTTCTGTTCCGACTGCAGATTTGTGAATCCGGCTTGAAGGGGGATATTCCATCTCTCCGCAAAGATAAACTTTTTCCAATGCCACAGCGTCAGCAAGGCGAAAAAGTGAGCCTGTATTATATGTATCAATTATCCTATCCATTATCAAATAAATAGGAGTACGTTTGATATTTTTTAATTCTTCCTCGGAAGGCTCGGAAACCCGAAGCTGTTTTGCGTTTAATTTTGTCATGTTACCTTTTTTGTGACCCCACTGGGAATCGCCTTGCAAGACGTGCAACACTCTTCTTGTGCGAAATCGATTCTGTGGATGAGCGAGCTGCAAGCGAGTGACCCCACTGGGAATCGAACCCAAATTTACACCTTGAAAGGGTGCTGTCCTAACCGTTAGACGATGGGGCCAAGTAAACTTGGCAATTCATTATCTCACAGCATTGGTTTTTTACGCTGTGAATGATGGAGTTATGGTGAGCCCGGAAGGACTCGAACCTTCAACCATCACCTTAAAAGGGTGTTGCTCTACCATTGAGCTACGGGCCCGTGTTTTAATACGGGTTTTGAACGTAGTTATTTTAACATTTTAAGTCTGCTTTTGCTATAATATCTCAGCTTACTCTTTGCGGGATCGTCTGTCTTGAACGTAGTGAAAGAAAAGGAGCGTAAGCGACGCCATGGTAGGTCTTCTGCGAAAGCAGAAACGGGACATTAAATTCTGAGATAATTATTGATTAAGTTATAATGCGGGATCGTCTAATGGTAGGACAGCGGACTTTGGATCCGTCAATTGGGGTTCGACTCCCTGTCCCGCAGCACTTCGACTCACTGCGCTCGCTCAATGCTATAGCCCTGATTAAATTTGGTTAAAATATATTATGTATTTTGTTTACATTCTCCGTACCTCTTCAAACACACTTTATATCGGTCAAACCAATAATCTCGAAAAAAGAATTAAAGAACACAAAAATAAATCCAGCAAATCTGCAAAATATATCCGTTATTTTGATTCCTTCGAATTAGTTTACTTCGAAAATTACAAAACAAGAAGAGAAGCAATGCAGAGAGAGTATCAACTTAAAAAATGGCCAAGGTTAAAGAAAGAAGCTATAATATCTGAAAAGTTTAAATAATGACAACATGACTCAACAAATTGTAATCATTGGTGGGGGGACTACATTTGATACTTACGATGACTTTATTTCTTATCTAAAAAATAAAGAAATAAAATTAGATAGACTGAAATCACACAAGGAGTGGAAAGACACAATTGCGGAGGAATTAGGCGAAAACTTCGATGTGTTGGTTCCGAAAATGCCAAACGTTACAAACGCTGACTATGAAGAATGGAAAATTTGGTTTGAAAGAATTACTCCTTTATTAGAAAGTGGAGTGATTCTTATCGGACATTCTTTGGGTGGGATTTTTTTAGCCAAGTACTTTTCTGAAAATACAATTTCAATAACTATTAAGGCTACTATTCTTGTCGCAGCTCCGTTTGATGATAAAAACTTAGGAGAGTCGCTTGGGGACTTTAAGCTTTCGTCTTCGCTAGTCAGATTTACTAAAAATGGAGGATCAATCTATCTAATTCAGAGTAAGGATGACCCAAGTGTTCCGTATGAGCACGTTAAAAAATACCAAAAAGCCCTATCGGGTTCAGAAGTTATGGTTTTTGAAGACAGAGGGCATTTCAAGCAAGAAACTTTTCCTGAGCTTGTTACACTAATAAAATCATTAAAGGCATGAAATTAGCTTATAAGAGATTAACAGAGAAAGACTGGAAAACTACAACTTCGATAGAAAAGGCTGTTGCGGATGGGAAAGTTTTCAAAGCATTTACAAAGGCGAGTGAAGCTAGCGAATATCTTAGGAAAAGTGTTGTTTACTTAGTCTTAATTGGAGAGAAACCAATAGGTACAATTTCGTATGAACCTAAGAGTCAAGTTCATGCTTATATTGATTCAATGACGATCCTGCCTGAATACCAAGGCAAAGGTTATGCTTCGGAGTCGTTGGAATGGCTTCTTACTAAGATAGAAGATAAAAAAGTGATTGATTTGGTAACCCACCCCCAAAATTCAAAGGCGATTTGTATTTATTTGGAACATGGATTTATGATAGAAGGCTGGAAAGATAACTATTTTGGTGACGGAGAACCAAGACTTCATTTGGTGTTAGCAAAAAAGTAGAAACTAAAGGTACTTAGATTGAATAGGATTTTGTAGTAAACGGTACTGGAGATAATCTTTGTTAAAAGAAGCTTTGGTTAAGAGAGAAATATTAAAAAATTTCTAGCGGGATGGAATTAAAGTTAATTGAGATACCCGGGGATTATCAAAACCGTTGCCTTTAAGCTTATAAAGTAAGTCTACAATATTTGGGACAGTAATTTGCATTGCCGATGGAACTCTGTCCCTGTGGGCTTCGTTAAACTGTCTGTTCCACTCAACGCCCAAGCCGCATGTAACTGCAATGTCCCGGTCACCCTGATTAGGGTTGTCAACAACTTCGTATTGGTGTCTAAGATTGACAATAACTTCTGGATCGGGAAGTGTAGTAGTTGTACCGATTGCAATACTCTGCTGAGTTAACCTTCTGTCAAATCTTTTTCCCTGATTGGTTAAATATATCAATAAAGAAAGATCTTCGTCATCGTGTCCACATACGAGATTTGGTGCCACCCGGGGTAAGACATGTTCCACGAACCAGACCGTAAAAAGGATGGATTTGATAAAATCCTCCGGTTTTTCGTCTTACTTCATTTCCCAAACTAACCAGAGCCCCTTGAGCTTGCTCCTCCGATCCAAGTACTAAAAAATTTCTTCTGGGTTCGGTATCGATTCTTAGATAAGGACCTTGGGGTGTTCTGTGATGAAGTGTAATTTATAACTTCTTTGATCTTTGGCATCAACTCCGTTAAATCCAACACAAAGAAAGGGCTCATTATTAGCTATTTCTGCAAAGTGTTCTACAGAAATATCTCTGATTATTTGACTCTCTTGTGTCATTACGCGATTATACTATGAGATTTGCCAAAATCAAATTGATCTGGTTGAAACTTTTAAATATTCCCCAAAGCTTTACTAATGAAAAAAAATTGATCCTTCGGAATTTTGGGTAAATCTTCAAATGCAAACAATTTTGATTCTGAAACTTCTTTTGATGGTATAAAGTCTCCACCCATAAGTTTACCCATGTAAACAATATCAAGTCTTGCGGAATCTCTGTCAGTTCTTATTCTTAATCGCTCATCTGCGCTTACTATAAGCCCTGATTCCTCTTTAACTTCGCGTTCAATTCCTTCTTTGGGATGTTCTTTGCCTTTAATGTATCCTCCCGGCAGGCTCCATCTGTCAGTATTTCGATAAGTATGCCTGAAAAGAAGTATTCTGCCGCTATCGTCAAAAAATATTCCAGTGACTCCTATTAGGAACTGGTCATTAAACATGCGCATTATAAATAGCTGAATTCCGCTGGGAAGCTTTAGAAGTTTCCATATTTTTAGAAGTAGTGCCATGAAGGTTTAGAATGAATCTTCGTCAAATTCTTCATCTCCGTTTTTTGCTTTCATTTTCGTATTCTCGAGCTCCAATTTATGTAGCTGTTTATTCAGTTCGGCATTCTCTTTCCTAAGATTTTTTATTTCGTCACCTTTTTCACTAAGAGTCAGTTTGGATATTAAATCCGAGGATATGTGAATAAAAAAAGAAGCCACGAGACCAATCATAAGAGGGACAAGGATAACAAGGTAAAGGGGAACGTTCGGAATGTAATAATATCCGAAAGATATCGACACGGGAGCAGTATTTTGTGTTGCGAAAAGAGAGAAGGCCAACCCTAAAGCAACCGTAACCACTAAGGTAAGCATTTGTTTATGATAACACAGGGTTGGAGTATTTTCTAATTTCGGTTGTTGATTTAACCTTCACTCTTTGTTTACAATCAAATTCGTGGAAATTATAAAAACAATCATCGATTTTATTCTTCATATTGACGTTCATTTGGGGGAAATTATAAGTAATTATGGTGCTGCTACTTTTGCATTTTTGTTCGCAATAATATTTGCCGAAACAGGATTTGTTGTTACACCTTTTCTACCCGGAGATTCTCTTCTTTTTGCGGCAGGAGCTTTTGCGGCATTGGGAGATCTAAATATTTTTGTACTTTTGATAGTTCTTGTGGCTGCAGCGGTCTTGGGAGACACAGCAAATTATTGGATAGGTCATTTTTTTGGAGAGAGAATGATTGCAAATCCCAGGCTTCCTATCAAGCAGGAACACATTGATAAAACGAAAGCTTTTTTTGATAAACATGGCGGCAAAACAATAATTTTAGCCCGCTTTGTTCCGATTGTTCGAACTTTTGCCCCGTTTGTTGCGGGAGTAGGGAAAATGCATTATGGAAATTTTATTTCTTACAACGTAATCGGGGGAATTGCCTGGGTTTTGTTATTTACTCTTGCGGGATTTTTCTTCGGAAACATTCCTGCAGTTAAGCATAACTTCACTTTGGTTATTTTTGCGATTATACTTCTTTCGGTAGTTCCGATGGTTTTCGAGTTTGTAAAAGCCAAAACGAAGAAAAAGAAGTAGTAAGCATTATACCTTGCAAACACTATCCATTTAATTATATAATACCCCTGCGCTGAATTTTTCAGAGCTTTTTTTAAGATGTTTTAGATTACTGACCAGAGGGCTATTGCCAAAGAAGGTGAACCGCCGTCTGGGCGGTTTTTTGATTTTTCAAAAGGGACATTGGTAGTCAATCGAAATTAGTAAGCAATATGAAAGAAGTTATAAGATAAACTTATTTCTTGTCACTTATTTCTTATTACTTACAGCTAATTTGCACTTTGAAATTTCAAATTTAAATGCTAAATTTTTTTCCAAATATTAACTTATTTGGATCCAAAATATAGCTGGAAGCGGTCCTAAAAATCCGACCGAAATTTATTTCGGTTTACAGGATTACTTATTTGAGGGTTTGATCCTGGCCCAGGACTAACGCTAGCGGCGTGCATTAGGTATGCAAGTGGAACGAGTCCCGTAAGGGACGAGTCGCGAACGGCTGAGTAACACGTAAGAACTTACCCCTTGATGTGGAATACCTCGTCGAAAGACGGGCTAATACCGCATAAGACCTCCGGGTGAAAGCACTTAACTGTGCGTCGAGGGAAAGGCTTGCGGCCTATCAGCTTGTTGGTGAGGTAAAAGCTCACCAAGGCTACGACGGGTAGGGGACGTGAGAGCGTGCACCCCCAGAATGGCACTGAGATACGGGCCATACACCTACGGGTGGCGCAACCGGGAATCGTGCGCAATGGACGAAAGTCTGACGCCGCGACGCCGCGTGAGGGATGAAGGTTTTTGGATTGTAAACCTCTTTTGCCAAGGTAGAGATGCCTTGGAGAATAAGCATCGGCTAACTTCGTGCCAGCAGCAGCGGTAATACGTAGGATGCAAGCGTTGTCCGGATTTATTGGGCGTAAAGCGTCTGTAGGTTTTTTGGAAAGTCACTCTTCAAAGCCCGGGGCTCAACCTCGGAAAGGGGAGTGATACTGTCAGAATTGGAATGCTTCGGGGCTACTGGAACTTAACATGTAGGAGTGAAATCCGTTGATATGTTAAGGAACACCGAGGGCGAAGGCAGGTAGCTAGGAGTTATTTGACACTGAGAGACGAAAGCTAGGGGAGCGAAAGGGATTAGAGACCCCTGTAGTCCTAGCAGTAAACTATGCTCGCTAGGGATAGGTCCCGCAAAGTACACATAAATCGTTTTAATATGCGAAATGTGTTTTTTGCGGGATCTGTCTCGTAAGCTAACGCGTTAAGCGAGCCGCCTGGGGAGTACGAACGCAAGTTTAAAACTCAAAGGAATTGACGGGGACCCGCACAACCAGTGGAGCATGTGG
>LBVN01000016.1 GCA_000993115.1 Candidatus Woesebacteria bacterium GW2011_GWB1_38_8b | reverse complement strand
TTCAAATGCACTTACACCTGACGGGGTGGGGAAAAAACTAATATGATTTTTAAACGCTGCAAAATGAACTAAGTTCTTACCATTGAGTTTAAAAGTCGGCATTTGATAGCTTATTGTCTCGGTTGCTTTGGGTGCTGCTTCCTTAATAGTTTTACATATACTTTCCAAAATTTCCTGAATTTCGTTCGGAAAAGTGCTTATGTATTCGTCAATATTTTTAAAATCTGACTTTACCATTTTTTATTTTAACAGAATTTAAAAAATCTGATATAATCTCACTTACAGTTTGTAATAAATGGAAAAAGTATTTTCTGAATTTGCAAATGAAGCAGACAGAACATCAAGTATTGGTATCAACTTTCGAGAAGAAAGTGATTTAGAACGAAGTGCAAACAAGGTTTTAGGACAAATTGCAAAATTTAAAATTGGACCAAGACTGTTATTGCTTTTAGTTGTTTTTTCATTTCCAAGAGAAAAAAGAGAAAAACTCTGGAATGAAGTTCAAAATGCAGTAAGCTTAAATAAGTAGATGAGCCAAGTAAGCGTAGTTGGTTAATACAGATAAGTAAATTAGAATGGGAGGTGAGTAATTATAAGCATAGATACGACCGAACCGAAACGTAAACTAACAGAAGCAGAAATACAGCTTTTAAGAAATGCCAGAGATTTTGGACCACCAGGAGAGGCTGGACACAGACTTACAGAAGGTTCGAGAGACAGCATGGTTCAAGATTTTTTGAACATAGCCCGTGGAATGCCTGGGTTGGTTTTTACACAAGAGGAATTGGCACAAATAAAGATAGAGGCAAGAAGAGATTATGAAGCTCAGTTTATACAACCGACTAAAGCTAATAAATCTCAAGGATAATTATACTATCAAATAAGCCGAGATAGCCAAGGTGGTCACGGCGGACGCCTGAAGAGCGCCAGATGCGGGTTCGACTCCTGCTCTCGGCACTTCGCTCCGCTCAGTGCGAGCACATTTTATCGCATTGAGACGGAGAAATATGACATATTATTTGTACATTGTGAAGTGCAGTGACAATTCCCTTTACACAGGAATTACGAAAGACTTAAAACATAGGATTTGGCAACATAATTTCAGTAAGTACGGTGCCAAGTCGGTTAAAGGCAAAAGACCGGTAAAGTTAGTTTACAAAGAAATTTTTGAAACATTAACTGAAGTTGCCAAAAGAGAAAGAGAAATTAAAGGTTGGAGAAGAGAAAAGAAATTAGCACTAATTAACGGTTTACACTGAGGAATAAAATCTGAAGTGTTTACACTGAAGTCACGAAGTGCCTGAAGTGCGGGAATAGCTCAGTTGGTAGAGCGTCTCGTTGCCAACGAGAAGGTCGCGGGTTCGAATCCCGTTTCCCGCTCAAGAGTAGCTTGAGTTGTTCAAGTTGGTTCGATTGCGCACAAGTTAAGAATTTCATGTCTTGCACGGCGAATCCCGTTTCCCGCTCTAATTATAGTTAAAGATTTAGTTGTAGAGTTTTTAAAGCTTCTGTTATTTAATAATCTGTACGGTGTAAAATTTAGAATATTAGCCTTTGTTTATGCAAGGTATTGCAAAAATCATCAAGCTCTCAAAAAATCAGCATAAGTGGATTATTTTGGCTGCGCTTTTAATAACAATTCAGGCGGTTTTGCAGCAGGTAACCCCGATAACCTTAAAATTTGTCGTCGACGAGCTTTCTCTTCAGATAAAAACTGGGAACGGTAATTTTCAAAAGCTTACGTATTTATTCGGTCTAATTTTTGTAGTAAATATCGCAATTACTGTTTTGAATTCACTAAACCAAAGGTTGGGAGACTTTATCGCATCCAGACTCGGACGACACTTATCGGAAATTTATTACAAAAAAATATTTACACTACCTCAAAAATATTTTGATTCGGAAATTTCCGGAAAAATATTAAACCAACTAAATCGCGGAATATCCTCGATACGTGAATTTATAGGAACTGCCACCAACTTTATGTTGCCTGCGATGTTGCAGGCAATCTTTGGTGTCGGTGTGCTTTGTTACTTTAATATGACGATTGGACTTCTTGCTCTGTCGGTTTTTCCTGTTTATATCGCAATTTCTACATACTCTACGCATCGGTGGGGACGTATTCAAAAAGAAAAAAATGTTTACGAAGACACTGTCCGCGGAAGAATCCAGGAAGTAATTTCAAATATAAAACTGGTTAAAACTTACAATACCCAAAAAATGGAATGGGGTTTTGTTTCAGACAATTACCAGGTAATTAACAAGCTTTACGACAAACAATCCAACCTCTACCATATCCTGAATTTTACCCGTGAATTTGGATTAGAAATTGCGTTTGTAGCCATATTGTTTATAATTTTCAAAAGTACTTTTGCGGGAGATTTGACTTTAGGAGAAATGATTTTAATCATTCAAATACTTAATCAGCTTCGCTGGCCCCTTTATGGAATGAGTTATATCTTGGAGCAAATTCAGCACGCAGAAGCGGATTCTAAAGCGTTCTTTGAGGTGCTCGACTTGGCAAGCACTGAAGTTTACCAAAGCAAAAAGCTTCCTCCGCTTTCAAAAATACCTCAGATAACTTTTACCAATGTCGGGTTTTCATATGATACAAATTTGAAAATATTGGATGATATTAATTTAAAACTTGATAAAAAGGAAACAGTCGCTCTTGTCGGTCACTCGGGAGCGGGTAAAACAACGCTAATTAACTTAATACTAAAGCTTTACGATCCAACCAGCGGAACAATCTCTCTGTCGGGTAAAAATTATTCAAAAACCGATCATTCGTGGATCAGGGCACATATTGCCCTTGTTTTCCAGGAAAACGAACTTTTCTCGTCAACAATTCGGGAAAACGTGTCATATGGAGTTTCAGTCAGTGAGCGGAAAATAATTAATGCGCTAAAGCAGGCAAATGCTTATGACTTCGTAGCTAAATTTAAAGACGGGTTGGATGCAAAAATAGGCGAGCGGGGGGTTAAGCTTTCCGGCGGACAAAAGCAAAGAATTCAAATTGCCCGTGCAATTTTACACAACAAACCAATTCTTATTCTTGATGAGGCAACAAGCAGCCTTGATTCAAAATCCGAAAAACTGGTTCAGGATGCACTGGCAAAACTTTTTAAAAACCGCCTAGTTTTAATCATTGCCCATCGTTTTTCTACAATTCAAAACGCCGACAGAATTATTGTTTTAGATGAGGGAAAAATTGTTGATTCCGGCAAACCTCACGAACTCGCTCATCGTGAAGGGATTTATAAAGAGCTACTGAATTATCAGATTGAAGGGAACAAAAAACTTCTAAGTGAATACGAGTTAAATTAAAATACCACTCAAATCGTTTTTTATACAAATTAAACCTACGCAGTCTCATCAGGAGTGCTTGGAAGTCTTTCCTTGCCTTCGGCATCACGGATTGTATTAAGAAGTAAGCGCTTTAAGATTTCGCTAAATTTTACTCCGTACATATCCAAAATATTACTTATTGCTACGTCAGATTCTTT
Source organism: Candidatus Woesebacteria bacterium GW2011_GWB1_38_8b (assembly GCA_000993115.1). Lineage (GTDB taxonomy): Bacteria > Patescibacteriota > Microgenomatia > UBA8517 > UBA8517 > GWC1-37-12b. The sequence continues at coordinate 16,507 of LBVN01000016.1, read as the reverse complement.
CGGACCAAAAGCCGGATTTAAATTACTGTCAATAAAAAAATACCTTCCGGATTGATCAAGACGGACGTCAAATTTTCCGTAATCGTACATTTTGGTCACGTCAAACGCTTTTTTTACATATTCTTTTAAAAGCGCATCGTCATATTTTTGGTAATGAAAAGATTCACCTGATTCAAGTAACCACTGGTCTTCAAATGTTGACAGTGTATATTTTTCAGCTACTTTAGTAAATATTTTTTCGGCTAAATAAACTTTTTTGTTAAGACCTTCCAAAAGCATGCATGTAATTTCACGTCCGACAATAAACTCTTCGACAATAACGGATTGCTTATAAGTACTAATTAGATACTTCAAGCGCTCCCGAAGGTGTTTTTCGTTTTCTGATATGGCTTCTCGGGAAATTTCAACGGCTCCATGTATTTCGTTTAGTTTTGATATCAGCGGGAAACGAAGAGTAGGGTCTAAATAATCATTTGCGGAATTAAAAAGCTGGTAATTGGGAACCGGAACTCCGTTTTGCTGGAGCAGTTTATGCACCAAAAATTTATTCATGGTAATCGACATTCCTAAAATATCTCCTCCCGTGTAAGGGATATCCAAAAGCTCTAAAACCCCCGGGATTGCGGAAGATAAATTCTCAAATCCTTTAATTGAGTCAACCAAATTAATTACCATGTCAGGTTTATCTTTCCGGAGCAGTTTTGTTAGATCGGCATTGCCGCTATACATTTTTGTTTTTATACCAAAACGTTCCAAATACGGTGCAATCATTTGTGCATCAGCCCTTGCATCTTTTTCCGTAATATATTGATCTTCAGTCGGGAAATATTCGCGCTTCACTTCGCTATATATAATCCCGACTTTTTCGGGTAATTTATCGCCGTTAACTGTTACTGTTTTTAAAATCATAAATTTTAAAGCACATACAGTTAACTATATGAGTAAAAATTGTCAATAGTAAATTGAATTAATAAAAAATAATAAACTTTTTAATTCATTGATATAATCATCTTATGACAGGGGAATCAGATTCACACATTATTAAACCTTGGATGAGACCAAAGGAAATAGAATTGAGACAAAAAGGTAGAGATCATCTTAATAAGGCAATAAAGTTGGGGTTATTTCATGGTGAAAATATATTATCAATTACTCCGTTTACGCAAGGTGAATCGTCTGTCGTTTTTAAAGTAGTGACCGAGTCTTCACCTTCAGTTGTTAAAATGACTCCAGAGGCTGGCGGGGTGGAAGCGGAAAGTCATTTTCTTTTAGCTTGGGAGAAGGAGGGAATAAAGATCCCGCAAATAATATCGATAAGACCTCAAGATAAAGAAATCCCAGTATCGATTTTAGTTTCCGAATTTATTGATTCAGCTTTGTTAATCGATGCTTTGACCACCCAACAAATGATTGAAAAAGGAATATCGAAAGAATTAGGAAGAATGTTGGCTAAAATGCATCGAGCTAAAGGCAAAGGTTTCGGTTTTCCAATAGTTGGAAACGAAAACCACGGTTCTTTTGAGACTTTTTCAGAAGAAATGGAAAAAACATTATTTGGTGACAGAATTTCTTGGTTACTTACCCACGGAGTATTAAATCAATTTGATGTGGATGTTGCACACGGGGCGGTAGAAATATTGGAAGCTGACATCCAAAAAGGAGGGTTGCCTTCACTTACACATAATGATTTTGCCACATATAATATGTTCGCAACCGAACCTATAACTATATTCGATCCTGATCCAAGAATTACTCATCCTGCGATCTGTTTAGCTTATACTCTGTTAAAATCGCAAGTAAACGAATACCCTGATTTAACCGAAAGTAGCGAAATATTATCCGGATATAGGGAGATAACTCCAATTGATGACGAAACTATTGCAGCAGGAATTGTGCTTCGGGGAATTCGAAAAATTCATACATGGCACAGAGAAGGAAAGTTATCTCAACTTGATAAACTTAAAAAGGTAATAGACGCAAACGAGAAGTTAATCGGCTAATAGTATAATTTAGTGACCCAGGGGGGAGTCGAACCTCCAACCTTTCCCTTAGAAGGGGACTGCTCTGTCCATTGAGCTACTGGGCCGATAATCATGTATTTTACCACGATATTCGTGGCCAAGCTATGCTTACCAATTTTTAAATATATATGCTTCGTTTTTGTTGTAAAATGTTCTGATGGTTAAAAAAATCCTTTCAATTATTTTATTATTTGTATTTCTTTTTCTAGTTCCAACATCAACTTCTGCAACTGAAAACCCACTTGCCTCACCAAATAACCGGTTTGGCATACATATTCATGACGAAAATGATCTTGAGGATGCAGCAAAACTCATCAATTCCACCGGAGGAGATTGGGGATATATTACCTTAGTGATTCCAAAAGGCGATAGGAATAAAGATAAATGGCAGAGAACTTTTGATAAAATCCGCCGGCTTCATTTAATTCCTATAGTCAGACTGGCAACGCAGGAACAAAATGGCGGATGGGAAAAAGGCAAAACCGATGAAATTCCGGGCTGGGTTAATTTTTTAAATGAACTCAATTGGATTGTAAAAAACCGCTATATTATAATTGGAAACGAACCTAACCATGCGATCGAGTGGGGAAATGAGCTCAATCCCGAAGAGTATTCCGATTATCTGCTTAACTTTGCTAAAGCGCTAAAACAAAAAAATCAGGATTTTTTTGTTTTGCCTGCGGCGATGGATGCCTCAGCCCCCACAAACCACATTCACTTAAATTCATCCGAATTCCTAAGAAGAATGATAAATAAAAACGCAAATATTTTTGATTATATCGATGGCTGGAATTCCCATTCTTATCCGAATCCCGAATTTTCAGGTTCGGTTTATGATAATGATGCAATTTCAATTAAGTCTTATACCCACGAACTAAACTTACTTAATAATTTAGGTGTTAAAAAAGAATTACCGGTTTTTATTACCGAAACAGGTTGGGCACATAATCAAAACGAAAAAAATCTACGCTACTTATTTCTTTCCCCCAACGAAGTTGGGAAACGCCTAACTTACGCTTACGAAAATATTTGGACCGATAAAAACATTGTTGCCGTAACTCCTTTTATTATAAATTACCAATCAGAACCATTCCTGAAATTTTCCTGGAAAGATAAATTGGGAGATTATTATTCTTTTTATCAGGATATAGAAAATTTACCGAAAACAAAAGGTAAACCTATCCAAGTTTATGATGGAGAACTTTCGGCAGTGGTTGTTCCGGCGATTTTTAAAAATGAGAATCAAAAATACGGCTACGCTTATGCAAAAAACACAGGTCAGGCAATTTGGAACAAAGGTGAATCTATAGTTGCCGGCCTTGAAAATAATTTGGTGCTTGAGCTTATTTATCCGGAATCAGTTGAACCAGGTCGATCAGGTTTAGTGTATTTCGGTAAGATTGAATAATCTTCAGTTCGCGTTTCATTTTCAGCTTCAATAATGATAAAATAAGAATTACAGAGCAGTCACTCTTCCGACTATGCGCCCATAGCTCAACGGCAGAGCATCCGCCTCTTAAGCGGGAGGTTGAAGGTTCGAATCCTTCTGGGCGCACATATGCGCATAGACGTACGGCGTCTTACGACGTAAGAACCTAAACTTTGTTTAGAACCTTACTGCTAACGCAGTAAGCGATTGGTCGAAGGAAGAAGCAAATAAATTTAGTTTATCCTGAGCGAAGTCGAATGAAATCCTTCAGGTTTCACAAAATATGAAAATGCACATAATCATGCATGAAAGTTTCGAGGCACCTGCCGCGATTGAAACGTGGGCTAAAAGCAACGGGGTTGAAGTTTCATACACTAAATTGTATCAGGGTGATCAATTTCCAGATAATGCGAAAGGTTTTGATTTTTTAGTAGTTATGGGTGGTCCCCAATCACCAGCCACAACAGTAAAGGAATGCACATATTTTGACGCAAAGAAAGAAATTCAATTTATAAAATCTGCTATTGTAAATAATAAAATCCTACTTGGAGTTTGTTTAGGTGCCCAACTCATCGGAGAAGCACTCGGCGCGAACTTCGATCATAGTCCCAATAGGGAAATCGGAGTTTTTGATCTTTATTTAACCGAATCGGGTAAAAAAGATCCAATATTCTCAACTTTCCCTGACAAATTTCCTGTTAGCCACTGGCATGGGGACATGCCGGGCTTGACTGTCGATTCAGAAATACTAGCTTATAGCAAAGGCTGTCCAAGACAGATTGTAAAATATTCTCCCCAAATCTACGGCTTTCAATGTCACTTCGAATTCACGCCAGAGTCAGTTGAGGGAATGGTTAAAAACTGCGCCAAAGAATTGGATGAATATAAATCTTTGACGTATATAGAAAATACTAAAACTCTCCAGTCCCATGATTTCAATCAAATGAATGCACTTTTATTTGATTTTTTGGATTACATAACATCCGCGAATAATATTTCTTGACTTTATCCTCTTATTTGTGGCATTCTCTTTTTTGGTATACTATCACTAACTTATGCAAGAAGAGTATGGACTGTCCCTAAATTTTTGGAGAAAGGTAGTTTTCATTTTTATTTTTTTTGCATTTACTCCTTTAACACTTTTTTTAAGTATCCTTTCGCTTTCCGCCTTAAGTACACACGAAGAAAAATATTCAAAAACCCGCGAATTTGTAAATTACCCAAAGCCGGGTGCTATGGTATATGCCTCAGTTCCACAGGAAGTTCCCTACATCACAACAACGATAGTCAGTGCTGACGCGCGCGTTTCAATTGTTAAAAACTTTTTTCTTGAATACGATTCACCTCTGTCTGACTTTGCAGGCTACGTTGTGACCACCGCGGACAAATACGGAATTGATTGGAGGTTAATTCCGGCAATTTCTGCAAAAGAATCCGGAGCCTGCCGGGTAATCCCTGAAGGAAGCTATAACTGTTGGGGATGGGGAATTCATAGTAAGGGAACTTTGATGTTTGATAATTATAATGAAGCAATTGAAACAGTAACTAAAGGATTAAAGGAAAAATATATCGATAACGGGCTTGTCACCCCTGAAGAAATAATGACTCGCTACGCTCATCCAGACTCGACCACATGGGCCGAGGGAATATACTTTTACATGGATAAGTTAAAGTAACCCCTGCCGGGCAATTTATGTCAGCACACTACGATACATACGACTATCCGACCTACTGGATAAACCGCGAATACGAACACAAGTCAGAACTCATTGCGCTGTCAGCTCTTCTTCATAAAATCAAAAAAATCAAAATTGTCGCCGACTACGGTGCAGGTTTCGGAAGACTGGTCCCTTCATATTATTACAGGGCTGATAAAATTATACTTTCTGATCCGTCTCTGAAGCTTTTAAATCAGGCCAAAAAAAAATACAAATCCAAGAAAATTAAATTTATACACAGTCGAATCGAAAATATCGGCAGTAAAATTAAAAAAAATACAGTGGATCTGGCAATTGTTGTACGTGTTTTGCACCACATACAAAATATGGAAGACGCGTTTTGCAAAATTCAGGCAACCATAAAGCCCGGTGGGTACCTAATATTGGAATTTGCCAACAAAAGCCATGGAAAAGAATTATTAAAACAAGTTATTCATGGCAACCTGACTTTTCCTCTGGATATATTTTCTAAGGATATACGTAGTAAAAAAAACGTAAAAAATAATTCGATAGCATTTAACAATTATCACCCTGATTTTATTATTCAAAAACTGAGGGAGTGTAATTTTGATATTTTAGAGAAAGTTTCTGTATCTAACATCCGCCTTCCATTCATGAAAAGGCATTTCCCGCTAAGTGTTCTTCTAGCCTTAGAAAAGTATGCCCAAATCGTGATGACTCCGTTTAATTTTGGCCCCTCAATATTTATTCTCGCTAAAAAGAAGATAACTTAAATAATATTTCCAAATAACAATAACTAACTCCGTAATATAGGCATTTTATTTGACAAGACCGATAGTATTATGCTATACTGCCCGCACGTTCCAAGGCAAGCCAAGTAACTCTTGTGTAAGCGTTGGGATTTCATACCTGGAGGTATCTTAACCGATACCTCCTTTTTTTTAAGCCAGCTCACGGCGACTTCATTTTGACCTGGTTTCGGAAATAAATTCCGAAACAAGCTCAGTATGAAAAAAGTAAAAATACTATCTATTATTTTAGGTTTATTATTTACGTTTATAATTCCGACAACAGTTGGTGCGGAAGGGATTTTTGTGTCTGAAAGTTCTGCATCATTTTTAACAAACTATTCCAACAGTTCAGACTTAAGGGTAAGTACCTTAAAGGCTTTTCTTGAAAAACACAAGTCACCTCTTGCGCCTTACTCGGATGATTTTATTTACTACGCTGATCTTTATGATATTGATTGGAGATTGGTTCCGGCTATTTCAGGAGTTGAATCAACTTTTGGTAAAAAAATACCTGCAAATTCCTACAACGCTTATGGCTGGGCAGGTGGAAAGTACAGATTCAATTCATGGGAACATTCTATTGAAGTTGTGACAAAAGCGCTTCGCGAAAAATATTACGACAGGGGAGCAAATACACTTTCCAAAATTAACCGTATTTATTGCCCTCCGAACCCGAAATGGGGAGGTAAGGTTGCTTACTTCATGAACAAAATAGATTCAAATCCAATAGAATTCAGCATTTAAGTTTTAATTTAAAAACGAATTCTATATATCGAATCTGATATAATCACGATATAATGAGCCGAGGTGGCGAAACTGGCAGACGCGCAGGTTTTAGGAACCTGTGGAGGCAACTCCTTGGAGGTTCAAGTCCTCTCCTCGGCACTATACAACTCTTTAAATGCTATTATAATAATGGTCATGGCTAATGAAAGGCACTTTAATATCGTTATGATGGCTGATGAAATTTGGAAGGATAGAGGCCAACCTGAAGTATATGTTACTCCACCAGAGCACAATTTCCAAAAAGTATTTGACGACACCAAAAAATATTATTCTAGTCGCATCGGCACAGTATTTATTGAAGAACAAGGGAAACCAGCTACTGTTGAAGGTGCAAAAAGAGGAAGATAAATATCGATTTCTATCAAGACACTACACCATTATAGAGATATAGATAGTTATTGTAGTAGTTGTATAGTGGCTTCGCAGGCTCCGAACACACAATTCATCTTGTGCTTTGAAAGAAGAAAGTGGGTTTGCATTTTTTTAGAAGGCAAACTGGGTTCTGAAGTTTGGATATGCTAAAATAAGATGCTGGACATTTCTTAGGATTGGTTCAATCATGAGAAACTTCCTTGCACCCATTCGACTACGCTCAGGGTTTACAACTCAGGAATTTAAAGTGAATGTAGTTAAACAGTGGAAAGATGGTGAGCCTGTCGAACCATCCTCTCCTCGACTCACTTGGACATTAACAACTATTATGCAAGTAGCGACCAAAAATAAAGAACAAACACCGGGTAAAAAGTACCAAATATAATTGTTGATAGCAAAATTAATTTCCTCTTAATACTACCTTTAAAATAACTAAATGGAGATGAAAAAAGAGAAATCAACAAATACAATACAGCGTTCCCCCCAAGAAAAAGAGTTATAAAATAAAACATGTTAAATTTAACACCAAACAAACCCCCCACGGCAAACATATAGGCAAAAATCAAAATTTGGATTTCAATAAATATTCCAATGATTAAAAGTATGATAAACGGAAGAAAATAAGAATACTTTTTAAAAATTAATTTCATAATATAAATATAACATACATATAACTTGACACCCCAAAGTTTAATCTGCAATAATAGGAAGATGCGTAAGGTTTTTATCGCTTCGTTTTTACTCACGTTTTTTACGTTTCTTTTTGCACTCACATCATATGCGGCCAGTCCAAATACCCAGCGGGGTATTTCTCCTGAAGTCTTAGAGAGAAAACAAAGACTTATCGAGCAAATGAGACTTGAAAAGCAGCAAAGGATTTTACAAAAACAAGAGCAAAGACTCGATCTTAGAGAAAAGGAAAGAGCGACACGTTCTGCAAAACTGGAAGAGGTCAGAAAAGTTAATATAAAGAGATTTTATGAAAACATGAACAAAAAATATCTCGCAATGATTGAACGACTTGAAAAGCTTATTTCCAGAATCGAGCTCAGAATAGCTGCAATTGAGGAAGAAGATAATATTAATTTGACCAACTCTAAAACCCAATTGGCAAAAGCAAAGGTAATATTGGAAGAAGCAAAAGCATCCATGACTGCCGTAAATAATACAATTGATCAAACGCTTGATTCCACTGATCCAAAATCTACATTCGCAGTTATTAGGGAATCTCTTACTGATATCAAAAAGAACCTTGTGGAAGTACATAGAATTCTGGTAAAAATAATAGGAGAGATAAAGGGTCTGCGGGTTGGTAATTATAAGGATTTAAGTCCGACGTCCGTTCCAGTAACTGTCACAGTTACACCGACACCATCGAGTACGATAACATTAACGCCAACAGTTACGCCAACCGAAATACCGGTAATTTAATTTATGACAAAGAATCACTTTACAGGAAAATATTTTGTAATACTACTAGCTGCAACTTTAATTCTTGCTGTTGTTGTTGCTTCCAAAATGTTAAGCGGCGGAAATTTCCAAAAAGACGCAATAAATACTGAGGTAGCTAAAATCGAGTCGCAATCCGAAGACACAGAAGTCAATTCAATCGAAACTGACTTGAAAGATACCAATTTTGACACCCTCGATACAGAGCTTCAGGATATTGACACTGAGTTGCAAACTGCTCTCTAAATTCAATGAAACTTTTAAAATCTTTAATTCCTTTATTTTTAATCGCCGGAGCGGTTCTTTTCTATTTCTTATTTATTAAAAACGGGAATATAAATGTAATGCCAAAAACACAAACACCACAAACTCCGTTTGTTACAATCAAAAACATCGATATAGAAGTTTCGGTTGCAAGGACCCCCTCAGAAAAAGAGCATGGTCTTTCGGGCACTGAAAGACTCGGTGAATACCAGGGTATGATTTTTGAATTTATTCCAAAATCAAAGCCAAATTTCTGGATGAAAGATATGTTAATTCCATTGGATCTGATTTGGATTGACGGCGGAAAAATTGTTAAGATTGACAAAAACGTTCCCAATCCTGCTCCCGATACACCCGACGCAAGGCTTGAATTGTATTACCCAAATTTTCCTATCGATTATGTTTTGGAAGTGAACTCCGGTTTTTGTGATAAGTATGGGATAGTTGTAGGAGACAGTGTTACTTTTAACCTTTAATTTTTGCTACTGTGCCAGTGTAAATTCTTCCAGCTCTTTTACTCCACCGAATGCAATTCTGTCGGGAACTGCGTTTTGTGGAGTCAATGCCATTCTTGCCGGTGTAATGACAAAATTTCCCCATTTCTGATTTACAGAGTCAATAGCGTTAACAAGGTTTCTTCTTTTGACAACGTCAAAAAATAGGCTCAACTGATTATTCTCATTTTTTTTAATGTTAAAAACCGATACCGCCAACTCTCTAACCGGTTTTTTACATCCCGATTTTGCCAAAATCCGAAAGGCCTTTTTATAAATATCGCGGCTGTCGAAAATTTCCTCCGGAAGGCTCACTCCCTTATGCCAAAAGTCTCCGTCCCGATAAGATACCGCTACATGAATTCCACCCGCACTGTAACCCGCATAACGAAGCCGTGCGCCCGTTTTTTCAACCAACTTGGATAAGATAGGGGAAAGTTCTTCCAAAGTCAGTAGGGGCTTTGGAAGTGCATAAGAATTTCCGTAACTTTTTCTGCCAAATTCGACATCATCAATTTCCCAGCCACGCAGGCGTAAATACCAGTAATAGCCGTTAATTGATTCAAAAGCGGCTTTTAATTTCCATAAAGGGGAATTATAAAAATCACTGACCGAAAAAATACCCATCCCGTTTAGACGCGCCGCGTTTCGCAATTTTATATACGGCAAATCCGTCAGCTCAAGGCCGGTGTACACTTTTTCAAAATTGCGGCTATCAATAACATCCAGCCCGTCCGGCTTATGAAATCCTGCAGCCAGTTTCGCCAAAAAACGGTTTGGGGCAATCCCTACCGAAACGGTCAGCCATTCTCCGATTTCGGACTTTATTCTAACTTTAATTTCGTTTACCACGTCGCTGATATTTCTTTCCGCCAAACATGGGAAATTCTCCAAATTCAGAACAAATTCGTCAATGGATTTCGGAGAAAAATCACTCGTATATTGCGAAATGAGATTGCGAAGTGCCAGATGAACATTTCTGTACTTCCACGGATCGGGGGACAAAACAATTAAATCCGAACAAAGCATTTTTCCGTCTTTTACACGAAGACCGGTTTTTACCCCCAATTTTTTGGCTTCAACTGATGCGGCCAAAATACAGCCGTTAGCAGTTGCGTAGGCAGCAACGGCAACAGGACGACCGCGAAGCCACGGATTTGCCTGTTGCTCAATTGTTGCAAAGCAGGAATTAAGATCAATATGAAGAATTGTTGGGGGTTTTGGATTAAAGCCAAGATCATTTTTCATACTAGTGTTCGCATATAGTTCGTTACTATTGACAGAGGTCAAGCGCCGCGTCTATAATGAGAATTACAAAGTTTCAATTTCCGATAGAAGCTGAAACTCTTTAAAATACTTTATTTTGAGCAGTCCGTTTAATGATACGTGCGAAGTTCGCACTTCCTTAAATGGATAGTTACAGCGGGTTGCTTCGAGTAAAGTATTTTTTGTTGCAGATATCTTGAATTCTTCCTATTTTATTTTTAACTATTTCATACCACTCCCTTTTTCCATTTTCAAAAACCTGAAAAACTGCATATGCAATATAATCAGCAACCTGCAGACCTCCATGGCTATAATGAGGATTGTGAAAATAACTTAATTTTAGATTTGGTTTCAATTTCGGATGTACTTCTAAATAGTTTAGACGGACCCTTTCAACTTCAGTTTCAAGTTCCTGCCTTAATTTCAGCTTACTATCCTTACGACTGAATATAATTTCCGTATTTTCCACTTGATGACAAAGATCTTTAATAAGTTGACCCGACATCACCCCATACATTTTCCCGGGCCTTAGTTTTAAGGCGTCATAAGTTTTTAATTTTTCTACGGCCAAAACATCAATTTTTATTTCCAGATCCAAGATAAACCTCAAAAATTCCTGTTTTACTTCGGGATAATCGGTTTGCGCATGGAAGGAATCTAAACTATATGCTGAGGAAAATATTTTCCTTAAAGCTTTATCCTTCAAAAGTTTAAGCCGAAACTTCGCAATTTCCTGTTGTAGTTTTAATTGGTCATTTGTTCGAACCGCCGCTAAAACTAAATATTTTGAGGCTTGATTATTTTCAACCAGGTTAACCCCCTTAGCTGAAAAAACTTCTGGTTTCCCTGATTCATCAATAAATATCCATTGATTTTTAATCATTTCATTGTTACCAAACTTTTCTCAACCTCTGGACATAAAGAGTCAATTTGATTTTTCTACTATTGCGATTTCTTTAGCTGTTAACCCGTAAAGTTTATAGACTTCTTCATCGATTTTCCTGTCAGTTTTTTCAATTTCTGATTTTATGGATTTCCATTTTTCAGAATTTTCCGGTTCCTTCTGTGACAAATCGATTAACCTGAGCATTTTGTCAACGAATTTGATGATTCGGTTGTTTTGTTTATTGGCGTTTTGTTTTGGGTTTGGTATTGGAATCTGTTTAATTTCGGGTGGTCCCAAACGTAAATATCCTCCCTGTAAAACATTTCCCCTAAATTTGTTTTTCAAGAAGTTATAAATCAGTTTGCTATTCATAACAGCTAAGATTATGCGTAGGTCATATTTAGAATTCATTATTACTGTGGTTGATTTCGCTGCGAGACACGTTCCAGTTTTGTCTAACATACATTCTGGCCTAAGTGTCATTCCTGCCATAATTACTTTTACAGCTTTGGTTTGTGAGAGCCGATTCTTGGCCAAACTCTCCAGTGTTTCATCTGAAACTGTTGGGTTTAAATAACTCTTTCCAAGATATCTCATTGGTTTAATTCCCCACAAAGATTTATACCGATCAATCGTACCGCTGTTAACAACTTTATATCTCTTACCTTCTACTATTAGGTCTTTAAGAATGTAGGCTTCAGCAACAGTCGCCGCACCAGTGACATCTGCAATATTTCCTAAGTCAACAATGTTTTCACCTTTTATTTCAAAATTGGGGTTTTCCCCACCCTTGTCGTCAAGTAACCAAAGACCGTTAACCAAATTAGATGAATCCAAGCTATACGACCCCATTGATTGTTGTCCATTTTCTTCAATTACATATTCAAATAACGTTCTGCCGCTAGATTTTAATTTTTGTACTATATAAACGATTGGATAAACTGAAACATCAAAAACTTTTGCCGCTGAATAGTCTCTAATTTTAATAATATTATTGCTGTCTATAATCTGGCGGGCAGCTTTTGCATAATTTGCAGAAACTAATTTGTTTGGCAATATAAAACTATGGTAACCACCAATTTTACATAAATTCATTGCCTGTTCAATAAAAACACAAAATATATCCCAATTTCCATTCGCTGAAGAATAATGACTGTTCATATATTCTCTCTCCTGAGGCATATTTCTTGCCATGCTTTCAGAATCAATATATGGCGGATTACCGATAACCACATCAAATCCTCCCTGTTTAAAAACTTCCGGAAATTCTTCTTCCCAATTAAATGGTTTTTTATCTCTAAAATTTTTGCCAAAATACTTTGTTAATTCCTCATCTGTTCCGGAAATCAATGAATTACCGTTTTTGATATTCTTATCAAGAGTGGGGAGTTTCATCCTCTTGTCCAACGCGCTAATCAAAAGGTTAAGTCGAGCGATTTCTACGGCCTGAGGATCAAGATCAACCCCATAAATATTGTTTAGAAGAATTTCTACTTTAGTCCAAATCCCACCCCTGTTACCAAATTCTAAATATTTTTGATAAATAATATCCAATGCTTTAATCAAAAAGGAGCCAGAACCGCACGCAGGATCCAAAACTTTTATTCTCTTCAAGTCGGGAATTGTCTTGCATTTATCCAAAACCGGCGTAAGGGTGTTCTTTACAATGTAATCAACTATAAAATCCGGAGTGTAATAAATCCCGTGCTCCTTTCTTTTTTTGGCATCTTTACTTACAGATAAACCTTTTTTGGATTTTTCAAGACGATACCCTAAGTAATTTTCATAAACACCACCCAAAACATCGGCCGGCATTGCTTTAAAATCATATTCGTAATATCCGAGTTTTCCATACAAAATCTTGATAACTTTTTCTGTCGCGTCACCATACTCTTCCCATTTTTCAAAAGGATGTTCAGAAAAAAGGTTCGAATTGTATACTTCATCTAGTTCTCGGAATTTGTCGATCATGGCTTGGAACTTAAGTCCATGCTCATGCTCTCTAACCAATTCTTTAAGTATTGGTCCTTCAATACCTCTATCCTCAGCAACCCGAAGAAAAATAAGTCGATCTAAAAGTTTTTGAACCCCCTCGTCTAATGAATCTCTATCAACTTTCGGGTTACACAATGACAAAAAGTGTGTGAGTACATCTCTACACTCATTTAAGTCCTTATAAAGAAGTGATCCTACAGATACACTCTGAAGTTTTTTACCAACCTTCTCTGCCTCTTTATCTAAAAGGTTTTCAATAAAAGCTTCTTTCGATAAAAGCCAAAGCTGGTCAAATCTTTCAATATATTCATCATAGGAAATATCAAAAAATTGTTTATCTGCAAGTGACCTATCTATTATTTGTGCATTAAAAACTTTTAGATTTTCAAAGTCGGTAAGAACAGCCCATGTAGCACCTTTATTCCAGGAATATTTTACCGCCTGGTTTGCATAATCTTCACGATTGAGATCTGTTTTTAGGGATTTAGCCTCAACATTAAACTTAAGTCTGCCACTTAAGTAAAAACCATAATCTATCCGTCCTGCCGACAAAACCTGCTCTGCTGTAACCTCGTTCTTATCTGTTGTATTCCATCCCAAAGCTTGAAACAGAGGTTGAATAAAGTCTTTTTTTGTTTCCTCTTCTGTGTACTTAGAAATCGCACCAGAAATTTTTACTTTCTCATATTTCTCAACGAGATCCTGAATTTTCTTTTTTGCTTGCTCTTTTGTTATCACCACCATATTTTACTACCTTTATTAATTAATTACTCAATTTATCCGCAATTTGCTCCAGTCTCCAATGCAAATTGTCTGTATTTAAAACAAGGCGGAAAAACAAAGTTTTACTGACAACAGAAAACACATGGAAAAGGGTACGGCCGTTTCTGAAAGTATGATGCAGGCCTATTTTTTCTATCTCATACACACGCCCATTCCATTTTAAATGCCTCGGTTCAACCGATCGAGTCTCACTGTCAAACACAAAACTAACCGATACCGGTGCATCCAAATTTTCAAACATCACAATCATTATTTCCCGAATAAAACCCAAAGTCAAGAAGTAAAAGTCTTGTTAAATTTTATAAAAACTCGTGTAAACTTAAACTATGGACGACCTCGAACCACTGGAACAAAGAGAGATTCCTGAGCCTCCAAAACTAAAAGACCTGATAGGTCCAAGCTTTATTCTTCTAGGATTAGGGCTCGGAAGTGGAGAGATTATTCTTTGGCCTTATTTATCTGCAAATTACGGACTTGGAATAATCTGGGCAGCGGTACTCGGGATTACTTTTCAATTTTTCTTAAACATGGAAATCGAGCGCTATACGATTGCAACAGGCGAGAGTGTGTTTGTGGGACTTTCGCGAAAATTCGGAAAAATTTCACCGATCTGGTTTATCGGTTGTACTTTTCTGCCCTGGATCTGGCCGGGTATTACGGCCTCAGCCGCAACGGTTTTAGGTGCCGCTTTTGGGTTTTCCTATTCAAAATATATTGGGGTTGCACTTTTAATTATTATGGGGATACTTCTTTCGGCCGGAGAAATTGTTTACAAAACACAGGAGAGAATTCAAAAAGCAATTATTTTAATCGGTGTTCCTTTTATATTTTTACTGGCAATTGCTTTTACTAAAGCAAGCGGCTGGATAGCGTTGGGCAAGGGAGTAATCGGAATCGGGGAGGGTTTCAAATTTTTGCCAAAAGGAATTCCTATAGCCACCTTTTTGGGAGCGTTAGCATACGCAGGAGCTGGTGGAACTCTAAATCTTGCCCAATCCTTATACGCTAAAGAAAAAGGTTACGGAATGGGCCGTTACAGCAGCAAACTTACAAGTATTTTAAAAGGTAAAAAAGAAAATTATGACCTCGAAGGCTTTAAATTTGAACAGACGCCAAAAAATATTCTAATTTTCAAACTTTGGTGGAGACGGATTAATATCGAGCACGCAATTGTCTTTTGGGCAACGGGTGCCGTAACAATTTTGATGTTAAGTCTTCTTTCTTATTCAACAGTCCACGGGCTTCCCAATATCCAAAAAGGTATTAACTTCGTACTTTTGGAGTCGCAGGTTTTTAAAGTAAGCATATCTCCCGTTCTTTCAGTAGTGTTTTTAATAATGGTCGGGATAATGCTTTTTGGAACTCAGTTTTCCGTACTAGGTTCAACCTCCCGCATAATGGCTGAGAATTTAGTCGTTTACTCGCAGTCCAGGTTCAAAATTGAGCACTTACCTAAATTTTTCTTTTTCTTTCTTTGGCTCCAAATACTGGCCGGTGTTGCAATATTTTTATTCGGTTTCTCAGAGCCTCTTAATTTAGTTATTACCGGAGCAGTACTTAATGCAATTTCAATGTTTATCTATAGTGGAATGATTTTATCCGTTAACAATTCACTTCTGCCGAAAGCCCTTAAGCCATCGCTTATACGTTCGGGAATAATCTTTTTGGCTTTCATTTTTTACGGCTTTTTTAGCCTAATGACAATTTATCAATATTTAAGAGGTTAATTTTTACCTTCTAGGTAAAGCCGCTGCCACGATTACTGTATAATTACTATGAAATATGAAAAGGGCAGCAGTCGTATTAATATTTCTGGGTGCGGTTTTTTTATCATTTTTTATCGGATTTTGGGTAAAGAATCTGAATTTACCAAAAAATACCATTTCGAATAAGAAATCCGAAGTTTTTGCAAAACCTTACGAGGTTTATTACCTTGACCGAATAGCGGATAAAGTTTCTGCCGGTAATTTCCGGGTTAAAGAAATACTTTCCGAAAAAGACAAATATTCCAGCAGTCTTTTTGAATTTAAATTTAAACCAAATCCGGAAAAAGCTGAAACTAAAATTACAACAGGAGTGATAAACACTCCCATTGGCATAAAATCTGCTCCAATAATATTTTTAATCCGAGGTTACGTTGATCAGGAGTTATACACAAGTGGAATGGGAACAAAACGGGTGGCCGAATATTTTGCCGAGAATGGCTTTATCACTGTTGCTCCCGATTTTTTGGGGTACGGCGGATCGGACTCTGAGTCTGAAAATATTTTTGAAACTCGTTTTCAAACTTAT